>JAFZZV010000178.1 GCA_017828855.1 Oscillospiraceae bacterium
CCGGAGGAAGACAAGTTCAAGATATACATCTCCCCTCTCACGCCGATCTCTATAGATCACCATAACCGTATCTCCGCAACCGACGCTAGGCTCCTGCGCAGGCTCATCCGCGACAGCAGGACCCGGAACAGCGACGCCGCCGAGACCATACGCCTGTGGCCCAAGGTCAGAGCCGCCGAGGACACCAGCATATTCCCGTACAACTCCGAGGCGGACGTGTTCTTCAACTCGAACTGCATCTATGAGATAGCTCTCATCAAAAAGTACGCCGAGCACCTCCTCAAGAGAGTCAAGAGGCCCCAGCCGGAGTACGCCGAGGCCTAGCGCCTGCTGGACTTTCTCAAGTTCTTCGACGTGCTGTACGAGGACAGCGACATCGTGAACAACTCCATCATCCGCGAGTTCATCGGGGGCTCCGTCCTTGTGAAATGACAGTATTTCCCCAAAACCAGCTATAACACCGCTCATCTTTTTAATCTTATACAGAAAGCAGGTGGTTTGCTGCGATAATGCATAACACCTCTTTCGGCAATAGACAATTAAGCAATAAGTATATCTATTCTTTAGCCACTACGCACGGAGGAAATAATGGTTGAGGCTATTGCTACTGCTACAGAAATAAAGAACAACTTCGGTAAATACCTGGAAATGGTCAGCAGAGGAAATGAAGTCATCATTACCAAGAACGGGAAAGAAATAGGAAGGTTCATTCCCAAGTCTCAGTCCATTTCTTATCTGACTGATTCACTGACCGGTATCATCAAAGGCAATTACGACCTCAAGGAAGAGAAAAGAAAGGCATTGGAAACTAAACATGCGCTGTCTGATTGATGCAACCATCATTTTGGATGTATTAAACAACATAGATATCTTTGTTAAGTAGTAATCGGTATATCAGACTATATCAGACTCACAGGGCGTGATCCGATGAGATCACGCCCTGTTTCAGTATTCTTTTAATCACGCTTAAACTGTCAGCCGACATTGATCCACATCGCAGGCCTCACGAACAGCTGCGTATAGGTATAGTACTGCATCACCTGTCCCTCCGAGGTGATGTACGTCACCATCTTCTCGTCATGGTGGTCCGTCGACAGCGTGCGCGTCATCCAGGC
The DNA here is from genome assembly GCA_017828855.1 of Oscillospiraceae bacterium. Taxonomy (GTDB): domain Bacteria; phylum Bacillota; class Clostridia; order Oscillospirales; family Ruminococcaceae; genus RUG11783. The sequence continues at coordinate 1,116 of JAFZZV010000178.1, forward strand.
TCCCGCGAGCGTGTTGAAGTCGTAGTATCCGAAGCTGACGTTGTAGTCAAAAGATTCCGTGACATAAGCGATCCAGTCCCGGCTGGCCGGCATGGTGTTGTAGGGATACCCGCCGTCGCCTTCATACGGCCCGTCGGCCGTTCCCAGATACTTCTCCACTTCCCGGAAAGAGAGCAGGAAGACCTTGTCATCGGTGTCCGGGTCATCGGGAAGGTCCTGTACCGCAAGGGTGGACCAGTTCGGGATGACACTCAGGTTCGGGTCATCCTCGAAATCTCCCCAGTATCTCATGAGCTCCTCGTTGGCGGCTTTGTTATCCAGATGCGTCGTCTGTATGAGTACCAGCTCATCTTCGCCGAACATCAGCAGGAAGCCCTCCGGATCGTTGAGGAACGCGCGCAGCGAAGAATTCTCCCAGGTAACTTCATCCAGGCCTGTCATATCCGGGTTGTAGTTATATGAGAAGGCGTCTATGAGCTGGTCAGTCATGATGAGCAGCCTGTCGCCGTCCCTGTCCAGCACTCTCCACTTGAGGGACTCGGTCTTATCGTTGTACGGCCAGATATCGTATGTGCCGAGCGTGACGAAGTCGCCCTTCTGAGCCTTGCTCAGCTCCACACAGCCGAACGCCCCGTTCTTTATTTTTTCAAGAAGCTCTTCCGTGACGCTCTCCATGACTAGGTAGTGATCGTAATACTGATCCTTGAACCACAGGAAGTCTCCCTTCATGAAGTACTGAGTCTCATATCCCTCCTCGAACACGGCATTCTTTCCGTCAAAGGTGACTCCCTGCACATCCTCCCACTCATCGGAGTACGTCCCCTCACCGTTATCGCCGAGCGTCAGGAAAGGGGTCCTGTCGTAGTCGAGGATATCCTTTTCGATTATATTGACAGGTCTGCCGTAATAATCCGTGGACTCGTTGTATTCGCTGACATACTCTCCTTCTCCATCACCGTAATAGCGCAGCACCCAGATCCCGGAAGGCACAGTGTTCTTCCCGGTCCCCGGAGCATCAGGTCCTTTCCCTCCAGAGGAGGAACAGGCCGTCATAAAGAGCATCGCGGCAGCAAGCAGGACAGCCAACAGCTTTCTTGTCATTCTGAAACCTCGTTCAATTCATAATAATACGACATTCGTTCCGTTTTTCAGTCAGGTATTGCCGGAAAAACGCAAACGAACAATATCGACATTATACAACAGATTGTCTTTTTGGTATACGCGTCAGAACACGTTCTCCCTTTCTGAATAAACATCCGGTATGTGAAAAACGAACAGTTCCGTACAGAAAAACAGAGGTGCATTTAGGACAGTCACGGCCGTCTTGAAGTCGATGACACGGAACAGATTGTGGCAATACTCCAGGTTCTTCTCACCGTCCATATTCCAGACCAGACGGCAGACCGCCTTGCCCGGAACGGCGGAGTACGTCGTCATACCGTCATAGAAGCTTGCGCTGCCGTCGAGCTGCTTGTCCACTTAATGAGGAGGCAGTAAAAGCAGGTGGTTTGCACAAAGACTGACCTATATAAAAAGCCAGCGCCTTGAAACGCTGGCTTTTATTAACAGCATTGCCGGGATCCGACAACGACCCCGGCATACTCTTTAGTGTTTAATCTGTGTACTCTGATCTCTTTCCGTTTCCGGGCCTTCTGAAATGTCTCAGGAAGTCCCATGCTGCCCTGGATGTGTCGTAGATCGCTCCGTGCGGCATGTCGCTTACGTTCGTAAAGCACACCCTCGGTATTCCGTCTCTTCCGCTAAAGACATATGTGGTGAGCCTCCCGCCCTCCGTGTATCCGGCTTCCGCCGTATACCTGTCAGAAGCGTCCCGGATCTCATCCGGTCTCAGGCGGACGGGACCGTCTTCCGATTCTTCGGGGGTCCCTCCGTTTATCCTCTGGAAGGCGGAGAACTGCTCCCGGTAAAACTGCCTCGGCACGTCCATCTTATGGTCCAGATCCCCGTTCACTGCAAAGACCGGCAGCTCGTACCCGGACTGCTCCAGCTCGTCCTCGTAGCATATCATCGGGCTGTTCCAGGGCGATATCGCCGCGAACAGCTCCGGTTGTCTCTCGCCGTACCAGGTGGTGGCGAGGGAACCGTTGGAGAATCCGGTGAGGTATATCCTCTCCCTGTCTGCCCCGTATCTTTCGGCCAGCCTGTCTATGATCTTGGGGATGACGCCCTCATCGCGCCCGACTTTCCAGGAGTTCTCCGGGGAATCGGGAAGCACCAGCAGATATGCTCCGGTCTCGTCGCAGAGCTCAGCCCAGCCGTTCTTGTACGAGAACAGCCACGCCGGCTCGCCGTGTCCGTGCAGCAGCAGGACCACCGGCATTCCTTCGGTATCGGTGACGCCTTCAGGGACCTTGCAGAAGAAGTCGTATGAGAAGCCGTTGTGCTCAACACTGTCCCGTTCGAATTCACCGGATGTATAGAACTGCTTCTTTGAGAGACATCTCGCGGCGGTGCCGTCGGGAGAGTTCTTCCAGCGTATCCTGGTCGAGAATTCCTCCATGATCAGAGCCGTGGTGTCCTCGTCAGTGGTGTAGTAACCCGTCAGGACCGTCACCTGCTCCTCTGAGCAAGCGGTGCTCAGGAAGTATCTGCGGGCTTCCTCCGGTTCATCGGAACAGAGCATGAGGATCTCCACGGGGATCTCCATGTTCCTGTGCTGCCAGGAAGGTGCGGCATCAGGCAGCATCCACCGGTCGGAGAACTTCTCCCCCGCCGAATAGTCATCCGGCTGTCCGTTCACCATGCAGGCGCAGGCAAACATGTTGGGGTGCGCAACCGCGGCGTTGCCCGCGAACACAGCGCCTTCATCGTATCCGGTGCAGAAGATAAGCGTCTCCCAGCACCATACCGTGCCCCGGAAGTCCTCCGGATCTGCGGACGGCGAGTTGTTCCATACTGCCCTGTATATCTTCTTGAGCTTGTCGACGCTCTCGTTCTTCCAGCCGCATGCGGCGACAGGAAGGACCAGCACTCCGCCGTCCTCCTCCGCCATGCGCTTCCAGCCGCTGTTTTCTGCAAAGAGCCTCAGCTCACCGATATCGGAAGCCGTCCTGTCCGGTGCGAAAACTAACAGCGTCTTCGCAGGGCGCCAGGTCCTTGCGTGGCTTGAGACGTAGTACAGGACTTCCGTCCCGTCCACCGTAATTCGGTACTCTCTCTGCTTCTGCATATGCGTCTCTCCTCAGGTTATCTGTGCGGAGGTGGGATTGTACCTTCCGGTCGTCTCCCTCTTCTTCCCCATCACCTCCTCCTCCGAGAAACTCATCCACTTGACGCCTTCCCTCGTCTTGTAGGCGTAGGCGATGTGGATCATCCCGTCGCGGGACTGCATGATGGTCGGGTACTCGTATGTGCGGTTGTTGGTGCTGTTCTCCCTTCCGACATAGCCTTCTCCGAGCTCCATGTGACGGATCAGCGGGAATGTCATCCCGCCGTCCTCCGACAGC
>JAFZZV010000179.1 GCA_017828855.1 Oscillospiraceae bacterium
CGTTCCTGTCTCTGCTGGCTGCGATCCTGTCTTTCGTCGCACTTATGTCTGTGGCGGGCAGGAGACCTGACACCGAGGAGATCATATCCGGACCGTTCAGCTTCATCCCGTTTGAGATCTTCGTGGCAGCAGCGGTCGGGATAGTGATAGTCATGATCCTTGCCGTGGAAGGCTCCAACGGCATGCTGGAAGGCGTTATAGGCTGTGCATCTGCGGTCATCGCACTTTGCCTGTTCATAGGGCTCAGCATGTGCGCGGCCTCGAGGATAAAGCAGAAGACGTTCTTCCAGAACACCCTGACCGCAAAAGCGCTCATGCTAATCAGCGGCTGCCTCGGCGCTGCATGGGGCATTACAAAGAAGGTGCTCGGCTATTTCAGGCAGGGACTTCAGAACATGTCAGTGATGTGGAAGACCGTTCTGGTCTATCTAGGATTCAGTTTCGCCGAGCTTATCGCGGTCGGAGCTACCGATGAAACGGATGTGAGAGTCGTCATGTTCATTCTTGAGAGAACTCTTATCCTGCCTGCTGTAGTGATCATCGCCGTCAGCCTCAAGAAGCTCTATGCAGGAGGACAGGCGCTTGCCCGGGGAGATCTGGCCCATTATACCGACACGAAAGGAATGTTCTGGGATCTCAAAAGACATGGTGAGGATCTCAACAGTATTGCGTCAGGTATGGCGATAGCTGTTGAGGACAGGCTCAAGAGCGAGCGCATGAAGGCTGAGCTCATCACCAATGTGTCTCACGACATAAAGACTCCGCTTACCTCGATCATTAATTATGCGTCTCTCATCGGAGAGGAAGAGGGCACAAGCGAGAAGACAAAGGAATACACCGAGGTCCTCGTCAGGCAGTCCGAGAGGCTCAAGAGACTGCTGGAGGATCTGGTGGAGGCATCCAAGGCATCCACGGGAAACCTGGATGTGGACCTCATGCAGTGCGATGCGGGAGTGTTCTTGGACCAGGCTTCGGGAGAGTATTCCGAGAAACTGGCGGAAGCCGACCTGACGCTCGTCACCAGGAGCCCCGAGAAGGAAGTCAGGATCTTGGCAGATGGCAGGAGGATGTGGAGGATCTTCGACAACCTCATGAACAATATCTGCAAGTACTCCATGCCCGGCACAAGAGTCTACCTCTCGCTGGAAGAGGAAGACGGGAAAGCCGTGTTCACCTTCAAGAATACTTCAAAGGATGAGCTGAACATCTCGGAAGAGGAGCTCATGGAGCGCTTCACGAGAGGTGACTCGTCACGCAACACGGAGGGAAACGGACTGGGTCTCTCCATCGCCAGGAGCATGGCGGAGCTGCAGAACGGCGCGTTGGACTTGTCCATCGACGGAGACCTGTTCAAGGCGATCCTTACCTTCCCGGTCATCGGCTGAAAAAGAATAGTTTTATAACAGATGGCTGCCTTCCGAAAGAAAGGCAGCCATTAAATTGAGGAACCGGGCATGCGATCAGACCAATGGAAGATCAAGTGAAGCATAAGTATTGGCTTAGAAGAAACACGATTCTGTGCCAAGTTTTCAAGGATCACATTGGTTGAAAGACGCAACAAAAGGTGCTAATATAAAGTAGACTTTAGATTAGCACCATTCTGGAGGCTTCGTATGGATTATATCAAGAGAGACTTAGAAAGAAAATTCATGCATATGAGCTCTGCGTTTAAAGCTGTCATGGTCGTCGGAGCACGTCAGGTAGGGAAATCAACGATGCTCAAACACCTCGCTGAAGGACAGAACAGAACGTATGTGACGATGGATGATACGCAGCTTCGCAATTTCGCACAGACTGAACCAAAGCTGTTTCTGCAGACATTTCAGCCTCCGATCCTGATCGACGAGGTGCAGAAAGCGCCGGAACTGTTTGAGGAGATCAAGATAATCTGCGACAACAGTGACGAGCGCGGACAGTTCTGGCTTACAGGGTCTCAGAGTAAAAAACTAGTGAAAAAAGCCGGTGACTCTCTTGCCGGCCGCCTCTGCATACTAAAGATGTACAGCCTGTCCGCCAGGGAGAAGCTCGGTATCGAACCGGCAAAGGAACTGGAGTTCTCTTTGGACTCTCTGGTAGCACGGCAGAAGCTCTTCCCAGCGAATAATATCGTGAAGACTTTTGAAAACATCTGGCGGGGTGGGCTTCCGGATGTGCAAGAAAAGGACGAGGAACAGTTCGGAGAGTATTTCAATTCCTACATCGAGACCTATCTGATGCGCGACGCTGTAGACGACTATGGGATCACGGATTCAGAAGGTTTCCGGAAATTCCTGCGCGCTTGCGCCGCGTTTACCGGACAACTTGTAAACTACAACGACCTCGGTATCTCTGCTGGTGTGTCAGGCGTCACAGCAAAGGATTGGGTCAAGGTCCTCCAATCAATGGGGATCGTATTCCTTCTTGAGCCATTTGCATCAAACGAACTCAAGCGCCTGACTAAAACACCTAAGCTGTACTTTTGCGACACCGGGTTCTGTGCGTACCTGTCTTCCTGGACTTCAAAGGAAGTGCTTGTGAATGGAGCTGCCAGTGGACACTTTTATGAGAACTATGTGATAGGTGAGCTCCTGCGCAATTATGAATACGGAAGAAACAGAGTCAATCTCAATTTCTTCCGGAACAACAAGATGAAAGAGATAGACTTAATAATAGAAGAGAACGGCATTCTGCATCCGGTTGAGATTAAGAAAACAGCTTCGCCGGACATCAGTATGATCAAGTCTTTCTCTGCTCTGAAGAGCGCAGAGCGTCAAGTAGGAGCCGGGGCTGTGATATGCATGTCAGATAAGGTGCTTCCGTTCGACAAAAGCAGTTTTGTAATTCCGTCCGGCATTATTTGACTTTCTTACGGATATGCTTTTTTCAATGACACGAGAATGAGATTTAGAATTGTATAATTATAAACATATACATTGCAGGAGTTTTTGGAAAGACACCGAAACTCCTGCTTTGCTTCTTGGCAATAATCTATCAGGTTTTTCCGTAAAATGATCTTAAGGCGAGAGCTCTTTTGCATAAATACGCAAGATCGTCCAGTGTCTCCAGCTTCACGCAGTCAGCGCGCAGAGCGGCTGCGCCGTTTATACCCCTGAAGTAATAGACCGCCTGCTTTCTCATCTCCCTCATGGCAAGGGATTCGCCCTTTTCTTCGACAGCAGCCCTCGCCTGCCGTATCAGAGTGTCCATTTTCTCTTCCAGGGACGGTTCGTCCGGAACAGGAAGGCCGTTTAGAGCGGCTTTGATCCTTCCAAATAGGAAAGGATCCCCGAGACATCCTCTTCCTACCATGACGCCGTCGCAGGACGTCTTGCTTATCATCTGGACAGCGTCTTGTGCAGAAGTTATGTCGCCGTTTCCCAGCACCGGTATCGACACGGCTTCCTTTACTTTCTTGATTATGTCAAGGTCGACCGGAGGAGAGTACATCCGGTCTCTCGTCCTTCCGTGAACAAATATACAGGACGCGCCGTTCTGCTCAAGGATCACGGAGAAGCTGTCCGCGCTGGTCTCGTGGTAACCGGCACGGATCTTGCAGGTCACGGGCACGGAAACAGCGGATACCGCTGCTGCCACGATCTCTCCGGAGAGCACCGGATCGGTCATGAGCTTGCTGCCCGCGCCGGAACCGGTGATCTTCGGTGCGGGACAACCCATATTTATATCTATAAAGTCGGGTGAGAAGTTCTTTTCCGCATATCCGGCTCCGTATGCTATGTCGTCGGGATCCGCCCCGAACAGCTGTATCCCGAACGGGCGTTCCGCTTCGGTAAACTTCATCAGAAGCGGTGACTTCTTGTCCCCGAGACGGAGAGCTTTCACGCTTATCATCTCGCTGACCGTTGCGTCTGCGCCGAGGCTCCTGCAGACCGCACGGAAGCTGCTGTCGGAGAAGCCGGCCATTGGCGCCAGCATCACGCGAAAGTTCCTGAACATATCCGGGTTTTTGTTCCTTGATGACATGTCGAAATTATAGCACACGCGGATGCTCCGGAAGCGCTGATTCGACGCCATTTCAACAATATCGGCAGTGTTGTATAATAGTCACATGGAAACTTTCGGATATGTCATAGACTTCACCAGCATGGTGCTCGTGTATCTGGGATTCTTCATGCCCAAGTGGAAGGAAAGAGGGCGGGAGAGCCTTGCCGCGGGCACTTTGATGTATATATATCTGTGTTTCGTCATCTTTTTCACTCTGATGCCGGTGTTCACATCGATCCCGAGGATCGTCACCGGTCCGAGAGGGACAATCAACGTGCACCCGTTCAGGGACCTCCTCAACGGGTACGGTGACTACTGGAGACAGATAGGCCTCAACGTCCTGCTTATGATCCCTATGGGTATACTCTACCCGATAAGCAGAGGCAACCGGGGATTCGGGGCGACGATTCTGCTGGGATTCGCATTCAGCTCGTGCGTGGAGGTCATGCAGCCGCTGCTTCACGCGACGAGGTGCTTTGACATAACGGATATAATAACCAACACTCTCGGTACGGCAGTGGGTTACGCCCTGCTGCTGATACTAAGGCCCGTGCTTGCGCTGGTGTTCCCCAGGACGCTGGGAAGGAAAGGATCAAAATGAGCAGGATACTTCTCATAGACGGTAACAGCATACTGAACCGCGCGTTCTACGGGATCAAGAACCTGTCTACAAAGGACGGGAAGCACACCAACGCCGTTTTCGGATTCATGACCATATTCCTCAAGCAGATACAGAACGAGCAGCCGGACTATGTCGCCGTGGCGTTCGATCTGCCGGGAGGCACCTTCCGCAACAGAATGTATCCTGACTACAAGGGTACGAGGAAGGGCATGCCGGAAGACCTTGCGGAACAGCTGCCGTATACAAAGGATCTGCTCACATACCTGGGCTATGCGGTAGTCACCTGCCCCGACTATGAGGCGGACGACATCCTCGGGACTCTCTCGCGGAGGGCTTCGGAGGAAGGAGTTGTCTGCAGGATACTCACCGGAGACAGGGACAGCCTGCAGCTGGTGGATTCCAATACCGTGGTCCTCTATCCCTCGACGTCGATGGGACGCACCGAGACCACGCTCATGGATGAGGCTGCAGTAAAAGAGAAGTACGGAGTCACGCCCTCCGAGATAATCGACCTCAAGGCGCTGATGGGGGACAGCTCGGACAACATCCCGGGAGTTCCGGGAGTGGGGGAAAAGACCGCGACGATGCTGATCTCCTCCTTCCACAGCATCGAGGGAGTATATGAGAACATAGATGACCCCTCCATAAAGAAGGCTGTCAGGGAGCACCTGATAAACGGGAAGGAGAGCGCCTACACCGCGAGGCAGCTC
>JAFZZV010000180.1 GCA_017828855.1 Oscillospiraceae bacterium
GGAGATAGCTGCCGGAACAGAGATCCCGAAAGCAAGCTGATCTGCAGAACCGGAGGGCACGACCCTGCTTTTCACCCGCAAAGCGGCTGGCCGCAGGGATGCCGGACTCTAACGGCAGAGCAACTGTCTGAGATATACAGAGATCCCGGAGACTGACGGGCTCCGGGATCTCTGTATATAGTTTCAGTTTCAGAAAAGGTTGCAGACGAGATCGGTGTATTCCCTCGGATCATCAAGAGGGATATCTGCGATCAGCTTCGCCTGTGCAAGAAGTATCTTAGCCATCGCGCCAGCTTTCTCCCTGTCAGTCTCAAAAGCCTTCTGGAGAGCACCGAACGCCCGGTGATTTCCGTTGAGTTCAAGTATCTTTTTGGCTTTGAGGTCGCGGAACTGGTCACCGGGAAGAGACTTCAGATACTTCTCGGCTTCCAGTGTTATATCTCCCTCTGTCGTCAGACAGACGGGATAGCTTCTAAGCTTATGGGACAGCCTCACATCCTCTACTTCTCCGGACAGAGTATCCTTTATGAAATCCAGAAGGTCTTTGTTTTCTTCAGCCTTCTTCTCCGTGTCAGCTTTCTCGTCTTCTGACTCAAGACCAAGGTCATCGGAAGTGATGTTGCAGAATTCCTTTCCGTCGTAGTCTCCGAGAACGCTCACCACGAAAGTGTCTGCTTCGTCGGTCATGTACAGGACGGCATATCCTGCGTCTTTGACCTGTTCAGCCTGAGGAAGAGATTCTGCTCTTGAGACAGACTCTGCAGTCGCATAGTAGATCTTCTCCTGCTTCTCGGGCATCTCTTTGATGTATTCGTCAAAGCTGACCAGACCGTCGCTACCGGAGCTTCTGTAAACAAGGAGTTCCTTAAGGAGATCCTTGTGCATACCGTAATCACTTACTACACCGTACTTGATCAGAGGTGCGAACTGTTCCCAGAATTTTGCGTATGAGTCACGATCCTCGTCAAGCATCGTTTTCAGTTTGGTTTTGATTCGCTTCTCCAGGTTATTGGCTATGATCTTGAGCTGGCGGTCATGCTGAAGCATCTCTCTTGAGATGTTCAGGCTGAGGTCCGGTGAGTCCACGACACCGCGGACGAAGCGGAAGCAGTCGGGAAGAAGGTCAGCGCACTTTTCCATGATCATCACGCCGCTGCTGTAGAGCTGAAGACCGGGCTGATAGTCCCTGGTGTACAGATCGTACGGAGCTTTTCCGGGGACGAACAGCATCGCCTTGAAGGAGACGGTCCCTTCCGCATCGACTCTGATGACCGCAAGAGGATCCTCCTGATCGTGGAAGTGATCTTTATAGAACTGAATGCAGTCATCATCAGTGACATCGGACTTTGATCTCTGCCAGATCGGGACCATGGAGTTTACAGTCTCTTCCGAAGATACCGCTACATACTTCGTCTTCGGCTTTCCGTCCTCGTCGGTCTCCCCGGTCTCCTGCTGCTCGTAGTGTTCAACGTCCATCCGGATAGGCCAGCGGACATAATCAGAGTATTTCTTTACGAGCTCCTTAAGCCTCCAACTGTCAAGATACTCGCTGTAGTGCTCTTCTTCGGAATCAGGCTTGATGTGCATTATGACATCTGTCCCGATATCGTCTTTTTCATAGTCTTCTACGGTGTACCCGTCGACGCCGGACGATTCCCATTTTGCTCCGGTCTCTTCCCCGTATCTGTGTGAAAGCACAGTGACCTTGTCGGAGACCATGAACGCGCTGTAGAAACCGACACCGAACTGACCGATGATATCGAGGTCGGGTGCTTCCGCTTTTTTGTCCTCGGGGATATCATTCTTGAACTGCAGAGAGCCGCTTCTGGCGATCACGCCCAGGTTGCTCTCCATTTCCGCTTTGTTCATTCCTATACCGTTATCTGAAACGGTGATGGTGCGGGCATCTTTGTCCACTGTGATCCTTATCCTAAAATCATCACGGCTGAGTCCGACGTTCTCATCAGTAAGGGCAAGGTAGCAGAGCTTGTCTATAGCATCCGAAGCGTTGGAGACGACTTCGCGGAGGAAGATCTCCTTATGCGTGTAGATTGAATTGATCATAAGATCAAGCAGGCGTTTGCTCTCGGCCTTGAATTGCTTTTTTGCCATATAAAGCCTCCGTATATATGTATGCTTTTTTCTTTGTAGGGGCAGATGCCGATGTGTACGGCTCATCTGCCAAACATGATTATACCACTATATTTAGCACTTGCAACAATAGAGTGCTGATTAATGCGGCGTCTCAGGAGATGGTGTCACCTGCTATATCGCGAAGGAAGTTTTTGTCACGGAAGGAGGGGTGATATAATACAATTAATTGATCCACAGAACAGAGAAAGGAGAGACTGAAACAATGGTTGTGATGAAACTGAATTTCCACTCCATCGATCTGGGAATTCATACCAAGGTCAATGTCATCCTGCCCACCGGAAGGCCGGTATTCTATCAGGAACGGCAGAAAGAGCTGTATCAGGTGCTCTGGCTGCTGCATGGCGGAACGGATGACTGCAACGACTTCATTCAGAATACGAATATCTGCCGCTATGCAGAGGAGAATAAGATAGCGGTCATCCTCCCCGAGGATGACGATGCGTTCTTCACGGACGGGTATATTCAGAACGGCGGTCTGTATTTCTCCTATGTTACGGAAGAACTTGTCAAGATGTGCCGCAGCATCCTTCCTATCTCCGATAAACGTGAAGACAACTTTGTGGCCGGAAACTCCATGGGTTCAGGCGGTGCCATGAAGTGCGCGGTGCTTCATCCCGAGCTTTACGGCGCGGCTCTCATGATGAGCGGGGCAGGGATCCGCATGCA
>JAFZZV010000181.1 GCA_017828855.1 Oscillospiraceae bacterium
CGTCCCGTATTTTTTTCAGTTTTGTAGTGTTCGTGATACAGGATAACGGCACTCTTACCAGCGTGTTCTGCTAGCACATTGATACAAATGCAGACACTTCGACATGTATACGTATCTATTCTACACTCCTTTTCTGCAAAAGGAAATATCTTCCGAAGCAGAATCGGAATATTTTAGTATTATTATTTTTTTATGACAAGAAAGCACGCCGGCAGATCACCGCTAGCGTGCACAGTAAGTATATTTATCTCTGAGAATTACGTGTTGTAGAGCTTCTGAGTCTCAAACTTGGGCTCACATGTCACATTGATGCCGAGCTCTTTGAGGGTGTTGAGGTCTACAGATGACAGGATAACCGTCGAGTGAAGCTCGCTCCCCCTGATGTTGCCGAGCTCCGCGAGCGCTGCAGCAGCATTCCTGTCGTTTATAGCACATATGCACAGGGCGATCAGTATTTCGTCTATATGCAGGAGTCCCGACGTGCTGGCCGCTATGGAGTTTTTCAGAGCCTGAACCGGCTTGATTATCCCGCTGTGCATCAGCAATACGGGATCCGGGATGTCCGCTAGATCCTTAAGCGCGTTGAGCAGCGCCGCAGAAGCAGAGCCGAGCAGTTCCGTCGTCTTCCCGGCGAGGATCTTTCCGTTCGGAAGCTCTATCGCGCAGGCGGGTCTTCCGGTCTCCTCCTCCCTTTCCAGCGCGGCGCTGATGACCTTCCTCTCGGACACGTTGATCCCGGCCTGCTTCATGATCATCTCTATCTTGGAAGCCTCGTGTCCGTCGTCGTCGCCTTTTCTCTGCTTTACGAGGGCGGTGTAGTACCTGCGGATTATCTCCATGCGGGAAGCCTCTTCGCAGGCTTCGTTGTCAAAGATACAGAATCCCGCCATGTTTACGCCCATGTCTGTGGGCGACTTGTACGGGCAGTACCCCATGATGCGCGTAAAGGTCTCCCTGAGGACCGGGAATATCTCTATGTCGCGGTTGTAGTTGACCGTGGTCTCGCCGTATGCCTCAAGGTGGAACGGGTCGATCATATTGACGTCATCAAGATCGGCCGTGGCAGCCTCATAGGCAAGGTTCACGGGATGCTTGAGAGGGATGTTCCAGATCGGGAAAGTCTCAAACTTTGCGTATCCGGACTTAAGCCCTCTCTTGCTGTCGTGATACAGCTGGGAGAGGCAGGTCGCCATCTTTCCGCTTCCGGGCCCCGGTCCCGTCACGACGACCAGTTTCCTTGTCGTTTCAATATAGTCGTTCTTTCCGAACCCCTCATCGCTTACGATGTGATCGACGTCGGTAGGATATCCGTCTATCGGATAGTGAAGGAACACCTTCAGGCCGAGCGATTCCAGTTTTTTCTTGAAAGCTACCGCAGAGGACTGATTGGCGAATCTCGTGATCACCACGCTGCCGACGTAAAGGTCTCTCTCCCGGAACGCGTCCACGACCCTCAGGACCTCATCCTCGTATGTGATGCCGTAATCGTCCCTCTTTTTGCTCTTCTCTATGTCTCCTGCGCTTATGGCTACGATGATCTCCGCCTGGTCCTTTACCTGCATCAGCATGCGGATCTTGCTGTCCGGCTCGAAGCCGGGAAGCACTCTGGAGGCATGGTGGTCGTCGAACAGCTTTCCGCCGAACTCCATGTAGAGCTTGCCGTCGAACTGATCCATCCGCTGCATGATCTGCTGGGACTGTTCTCTCAGATATTTTTCGTTGTCGAAACCGATCTTCAAAAGCCGTTCCTCCAAAGTCATTTTTCGATATGGAAAAACATGTCAGCACTGTTCATAATTATAGCTTTTGCGTGTCGCGGGTGTCGAGAGAGATATTCGGATTTGTGATGTTTTCTTTTTCTCTTTCGCTTTTTCCTCCGGTCCCTCCTCTGTTATTGACTTGAGTCCTTCGCTCAATTAGATTTATCTCAAAGGTATCCCACCTTTATGAAAGGAGACTGGAAAATGGCACTTCTCGAAATGGACTTCAGATCCGGCGCGCTCGGATTCCATGAGGAAGTCATCGTTACTCTGCCGGACAAGCCGGCTGACAGGCCTTATCCCGTCCTGTGGCTCTTCCACGGAGCGAACCAGGACTGCACGGAATGGCTCAGGCTCACATCCATCGACCGCTACGCCAACAGCCGCGGTCTCGCAGTCATCATGCCCGCCATGTCCAACGGTCACGGCCAGAACATGGTAAACGGTACGAATTACTGGGACATGGTGAACAAGGAGCTCCCCGCCGCAATGCACTACATGCTTCCCTGCCTCTCGTACAAAAGGGAGGAGAACTTTACGGGAGGGGCTTCGATGGGAGGATATGTCGCATACAAGCTTGCTCTCAACAACCCCGACAAATACTGTGCCGCTGGAGCTTTCGGCGGAGCCCTTGATATCATCAGCATCCTGTCAGGGACCGCCAACGACGGCAACACCGGACTTTCTCCCACATTCGCTCACGCCTTCGGCAGCGCAGACCATATCCGCGAGACTGAAGGAGATATCATCTGGCTGGCGTCCAATCTGGTAAAAGAAGGAAAATGCCCGAGACTGTGGTCTCTGGTAGGCGACAAGGACTTCGGCTTCAGGCAGGTGTCCGGAGCCATAGAGAAGTTCAAAGCCGCAGGCTGCGACATCACGGATCTTTACGGCGAAGGCGGACATTCCTTCGATCTGTGGGACAAATACGTCGAGACCTTCCTCGACTGGCTCGATATCCCGAAAGGAGTGAACTGACATGGCAGTTATGACATTGCGCTTCAATCCGAAGACGATCGGCCTGGCCACACAGGTCCGCATCATCATCCCCACGGGAGTTCATCCGCAGGATGCTGATTTCGAAAAGATATACTCCGGGAAGGACAAGCTTCCCGTGCTGTGGCTTCTCCACGGAGGCTCCGACAACTATGCCGACTGGCATGACTGCACTCCGGTGCAGGTCCTCGCCGACAAATACAACTACGCCGTTGTGATGCCGGACGCCCAGATGTCCAGCTACGCCAATATGGCGCACGGTCCTAACTGGAGGGATTATTTCCAGACCGAGCTTCCGGAATACATCTACTCTCACTTCCCGTTCTCGCGGAAAAGAGAAGACAATTTCATCTCGGGCATGTCAATGGGCGGAGCCGGAGCCCTCAAACTGTCACTTCTGGACCCCGACAGATACAGCACCTGCGTCGCTATATCATCCGGGGTTGAAGTCGTGAGGAATTACGCCGCCGGCGTTGGTCGTGCGACGATCCACACCTCGTTCCACAACATCTACGGCCACGAAGACGACCCCACCGGCGTGCTTGGGACGGAAGAGGATATCTACTGGCTCCTTGAGCAGCGCGTCAAGAACGGCGATGAGCTGCCGAGATTCGCGTTCTGTGTGGGTCTTGAGGACTTCACCAGGGAAGGAAACATTGCGTTCCGCGATTATGCCGAGAGCTTGGGCGTGCATATAGACTGGTACGAGGA
>JAFZZV010000182.1 GCA_017828855.1 Oscillospiraceae bacterium
AGGCTCCTGTAGCAGAGCGCGATGTCCCTCCACCTGTCCCCGACTCCGGCAGCATCGAGATCGATGAATCCGGTGATCTCACCGTCCTCCATGAATATGTTGGGCAGGCAGAAGTCGCCGTGCGACATCACCGGGTCATAATCCGGCCTGTTGTCCTCCAGCCATCTGAGCAGATCTGCGGGATCCCTGAATCCGCCCTCACCGTAGGTCGTCGGCTCCACGTTCCCGGTGTCGGCGAGCCCGTTCTCCACGATGTATCTCGCCTGCCTGATCTCCTCGTCAATATCCCTTATCCTGGGACATCCGTCCGTATCGACGCTCCAGAGCATCCTGAGCGCATCTGCGAGCCCTTTAACGAGCTCGTCAGGCCTTTCCATCCAGTACTCGTCGCAGGCCATCCTGCCCTTTACCCTGCTCATCAGCAGATAACTGTTCTCCGCGTCGCTCTCGCAACACAAAACCTTTGGCACCGGAAGCTTTCCATCCAGCCAGCGCATCACATCCGCGGTCTTGCTGCAGTCCTTGCCTGCGGGAGAGATCTTGAGCACGCAGTCGTCGAAGATAAGGACGCTGGAAGACGACATGCCTATACCGTCGTTCTTATATGCTTTTCCTTTTATAAGACGCTCTATGCTGTCAGGAAAACGCATTGCGGATCACTCCTTTTCTTCTTCCTGTTCCTGCTGCTTCTGCTGCTCTTTGAGCACCGCCTTTCTTATGGCCCCCTGCAGGTGAGTCAGCTCGAGGCCGTAGTCGTCAAGCTCTCCGTTCTCCATGCCGAGCTCCTGGATCCTGAGATCTATATACAGCAGCAGGGTATCCGGATCCGTCGTCTCGAAGGAGCGGCCGTTCTCGTTCAGCCGGAGCAGTTCGAACACGTCCTCGTATTCTATCGTCACCAGCGTCGCATAGTCTTTCTTGGGGATGTAGTACCTGTGGATCTCCTGCCCGTATCCCCATCCGTAGACGCTTTCGTAAGCCTCCAGCAGCCTGTTGCGGAATACTGTGTACCGGATAAAGTATCTTCCCTCTATGTCCGGAGCCTCGAAGTACAGCGTCCATGCCCTCCTTGAGAGGATCCATGTCTGCATTACTTCCCCGTCGGTCCAGCTGAACTCCCTCGTCATGCCGTCCGATATGTTGAAGACATCGATCACGAATTCCCTTAAGCCCGGTCCTTCCCGGCTTATCCTGTAGTCTCTTTCGATCTCACCGTCCAGGACAAAATGCAGGAGCTCTCCGCCATCCCCGGTCCTCTCTGCCCTGAAGCTTACCTCGTGTCTCATCAGGGCGAGCTTTCCGGCGAAATCAGAGCTCTTGTAAACTTCCCATTCCAGGGCCGCGGCGCTTTTTCTGTCCGCTGTCTTTTCCATATCGCTCATATATGCCGCCTCTTCTCACGGAGGTGTCTCAGTCCTCGCTGAACTCGTACCTGACCCACTGCCCGTTGCGCTCTGCCAGCACCAGGATAACACCGTCCTCTTCCGAGACTTCCAGTCTTCCGGACGGTTCAATTTTCCTTACATACTCGACGGGATCGTCGGTGGTCACCGTGCGGAACTCGCTCTTGAAGGGGGATTTCCCGCCGCAGGACGGCTGCTTCTCCTGGATTATAAGCTCGTATGTCTTCATGACTCCTCCACCTTTGCTTCCTCTTTCTTTCCCCAGAGAATCGCCGCGTTGTACGCGATGGTGCCTTCGCCGTAATAGTAAAGGACACCGTTGTCCCTGCAGAGCTGGGTGATGAATATGCCGTATCCCTCCAGCGCTTCTATCCTCTTGTCGGGGAACCTGCAGGGCTCGGGTCTCGCGCACTCCTTGCAGACATGGCAGCCGCCGGCTCCCAGCGCGAGGCAGTCCGGATACTCTTCCGATACTCTCTCCTTGAGTTCCGAGATCGCATCCGACAGCCGCTTTCCGGTCTCGAAATACATCTTACGGTCTATCCTCTTCTGGGATCTGCCGATGCACTGCAGGATAAGCCCGTGCTCGTAGCTCTGGAGCTTTGCGTTGTCCTCTTCCGCCGTTGAATGGGGAGGGCATCCCCAGTTCTTCCCGTAACCGCCGCACTTGTTGGTGGCGCAGGTATCCCTGACCATCTGGCTCTGGACGAAAGTCATGGGATCCAGCAGGTTGACCTCATCGAAACCGCATTCCTTGGCGATCTCCATTATCCTCTCAACTGTCATGTCGATTCCTCCGCAGTTATTGCTATTATTTCTCAGTTTTTATTATCTTTTCGAAACGGAACATCCCGTCCGGGAACTGCTCATCCAGTTCATGCGATGCTTCCGGGTCGTCCGGGTCCGGGTGGTGGCTGTTGTAGAACTCCACGATATGGAAGCCGCATCTGTTGACATAGAAGTGGATGTTCCTCTTCTCGAAATACGGCGTCACGGTCTCCCACACCCTGACTTCCGGGTGGAGCTTCTCCACCTCGCACCACGCGGCATAGCCGATACCCCGGCTGTGCACCTCTGGAGACACGAACAGCAGATCCAGATCTCCCCTGTCTCCTTTCGTTTGGATCACGACTCCGCCTACCTTCTGACCGTCCCTGAGGATCCGGTAAGCTTCCCCAGTATCGATGGACCTCTCTATGGTCGCGCGGGATATGATCTCGCCGTCCTCCTCGAAATGGTCGTCACGCAGACCGAACTCCTCAAGCGCTCCGTAGTTGAAAGCAGCCTGGTTGTCCAGGATGAACTGCTCCCGGTCTTCTTCCTCCAGCGGTGCCAGAGTTATCTCACTCATCTGATGTGCCTCTTTCTGCTGTGACAGACCGATCTCTGAATATATCAGCTCAATGAATGGAGTTTTGTGGGCGATGTATCCGTCCATGTCGTCCGGATAGAGCTCCGCGCCTTCCTCCTTGATCCTGCCGTATTCTGCCGCAGCTTCCGGGTGGCTTCTGAGATAGTCCCGGAAGGCTGTGTGTCTCCTGAGCTCCGATGCCCCTTCTTTACACACATAGAGGTGATGCTTCCTGAGGTGATCCTTTCCCTCATACCTGAAAGCCTCACGCCCGGGTATGCCGAGATCCCCCTCGTGGGTGTATCCTATGCTCTCAAGGGCGGAGATGACTTCGCTCAGGGCCGTATCGTCTCTTATCACCGCATCGATGTCTATTACCGGCTTGGCGGAAAGCCCTTTTACGGAGGTGCTTCCGACATGCTCGATCCTCAGGGCGAGATCCCCGAGGGCTGCACCTATCTCTTCCGATATCTTCCTGAAGTCCTCTTCCCATTCGGGATCGTATCTCAACACGACGACCTTTTTGGCACTCATTTTCTCTGATCTCCCGATACGCTCATTCCGGTCATTCACCGGAAGGCTTCTTCGCAGACAGCCATCCGCGGAAGATGCCCAGATCGATGACGGACGAGATCACGAAGAATATGTCCGCGCACAGTATGAAGACAAAAGACGGAAGCATGATCCTGGTGTAATGCTTACCGTATGCCCTGCCGCGGTTGATGCAGTGAGCCAGCCACAGGTCGTATGCTATGATCCCGCAGCCCAGCAGCAGGACTTCCAGCACCTGCTTTCCGAACTCCAGCAGGATACCTGCGTTGAATACTCCTTCGTTGACGGCGGAGAGCACGAGGTTGAGGACCGCCAGTCCGAAATAGACCAGGATCAGGATGCGCATGACGTTCATCATGACGCCGCCTCCGATCCCGAGGCCGCCGTGGAACTCGGTGCCCATGCGCGCGCAGGCGTTCTCCATCACCTGCATCAGCGGCTCGTTCTGCCTTCCCTCTATGAAGCCGTTGTTGGCGATGACGTACACCGCGGGCTTCTCTTCCCTGTCCTTATATCTGTTCTCCATATCCTTAAGGAACGGGAGCACGTGGGACGGCACTCCGTCCACATACAGCGGCATGCAGAAAACGACGCTGTCTGCGCCTTCCATATGTTCGAATATCCTTTCGTGGTCAGCTCTGTTCCTGAGCTTCTCCCTGACCTTTTTGCCCCTTGTGAACGCCGCCGTGAAGCCGGCGATGAATCCTGAGGCGCTGAGTTTCTTCTTGGGGCTGCAGTCGATGAACAGTGTCTTCATAATGCGATGCCCTCCAGTTCCTCAGGAGAGGAGATGCGGACGAACTCATGCGTCCTGTACCCCTCGTTGCAGGCGTTGCGCTCGGTCATGAGCTTCCAGGTATTCTCCTCGGCTTCCGTCATGTCTCCGTAGACTATCACCTTATAGCTCTCGTGCATCCCGTAGCGCAGCGTGTGGTGCATCTGGCCGCCGCGGTAGGTGCTGAACGGCGTGGACGTGCCTATGGCCCTGTCCATTATGTTCTTTACTGCGGGGCTGTATCCGCCGTACCAGTTCTCTGTGATGACCGTGACGTCATCTGCAGTGCCTATGACCCTGCACACCTCCTGAAGGGAGTCTTTGAGGTCGCAGGTCGCGGGGTTCTTTGTCCAGCAGTGGAAGCATCCCTGGCAGGGAGCGTACTTCCCGTCCGCCTTAAGGACCCTGGTTTCCGTATCGGCGGGCTCTATGTCCCGCGCAAGGTCGTGGATAATCAGCTTCATATTATTCTCTCTTTCCGGATACCGCGTCTGCGGGATCCGTTTCTTTTATCGCTCGTTCCATTCGAGATACATCCGGACGGTCGCGCTGCCGTCCCCGAAGACTTCCAGCAGCTCCTCACGCGTAGTCCCGTCTATATGGCCGAGCCTGGTAAGATCCCATGTGTTGCTGCCGTAGTATACGGTGATCCTGTTCCCTAGATACAGTATCACGTCTCCGGGTACCGCCGTCATCTTCTCATCATTCCTCGGCAGGTCCCACGGCAGCTCTCCCACCTTCTCGAATCCGCCGTAGTCCTGCATCTCCAGGGTGATGTCCCCGAACGACAGCCTGCGGATCAGTTCCTTTGCGGAGGTGTTGTTCTCCAGCCACACACGGAGCTCCTTCTCTCCGGCCTGTATGACCAGGACGGGATCGATCTGGTGGTATGTCGGAGCCGGAAACGCGACGTTCGCGCTCTCGGACAGGAGGAACCTGTCGCCGTCACTTACCTGCACTCCCATAAAGCCGTCCGAGCCTTCCGCTATATATCTGAGTACTTTATCCTCGTTCCTGAACCGGTGAACGAAGCCGTATCCGGTATCGTCCTTAAGGGTGATGATGCCGTCTTCCAGCGTCCAGCTGCCGGTACCGATATAGCTGCTGAGAGGTCCCACGTAGTAGGCATATGTCCCGTCATACCGGAGCAGGATCGCGAAATCCCCGCCGAATCCTTCCTTCTCCCAGACGAAGACACTGCCGTCCGACTGCGCCTGAGCAAGATGGGCGGCTTCCTTTTCCCAAAGCTCCTCCACGCTCCTGAAGTTGTCCGGGAACCAGTAGACCGAGACCTTGTGAAAGGCATCGCCTCCCTCGAGGCGGTTCCATTCGACCACCTTGTAGGCAATGGCGCTGTAT
>JAFZZV010000183.1 GCA_017828855.1 Oscillospiraceae bacterium
AAAAAACACAGCAAAAAGAAAGCCTCGGCGCACCAAACAATTTGGTGTGCTGAGGCTGTTTCGATATCCGTTGTTATGGGAACGGTCAGTTTCTTCTGCGGGGCTCGGGAAGATCCACGTAACCTTTGAACGCGGAGATAAGACATGCGCTGTAGAGAAGGCCGGCTATTATGTCGGTGAGCCAGTGCACTCCGGACAGCAGTCTTCCTATGACCATAACGGCCGTAAGGGCGGCGAATACTATCCTGACGATCCTTCTGGCCTTTGCTTTGCGCACGTAAGTGTCTGCCAGGATAAATGCGCTTCCGAAGACCACACAGGCAAGGAGCGTGTGGGATGACGGGAAGGAAGCTTCGGGTGCCGTTTCGTCCGGCATTATGATGGGTCTGTAGTTTATGATGATCTTTTCGAATGCCACATACAGGGTGAGGACCACCACGTAGAGGACTCCTGCAGCGCGCAGTTCGCGATCCACCTTCATGAGGCTCTTGCGCTTCACCAGCTGAAGCATCCCGCCGAAACCGAAGAACGCAACTACGCCCAGCGCGAGATATCCGAGCAGCTGTGTGAGCTTATAAAGCAGCATGTTCGTGCCGATCAGATCCGAGAACGCTTTGTTGAGCCCTGCGAATCCGACTGAAGTCTCCTGCGGGCCGATCGCCTGTACGTCGACCACCTTGACAAGCAGGGTGAACAGCAGCGACACCGCAAGCAGGACCCCCGACGTGACGAACGGTATGTCTCTTTTCCTTATGCTCATTTGTTATCCTCCGAACAGTATATTGCTGCCGCTGACGGCAGTATTATTGTTTGTGAAAATGGTCTCTGATGGAGCTCTCGTCTGCGTTCACGCTCCCCTGGGCGAGCCCGTTCCTTCCGCCGCCCTTGCCGGAGAGAGATGAGTTGATGTCCCGGCATATGTCCTGGAGCCTGTCATCAGCAGCCATGAGAGCATATCTGTAGTTTTCCCCGGTCCCGGAGAAAACTGCACATGTTCCCCCGCATACCGAATAAACAGCTTCACACAGCCTTCTGAGAGAGTCGGTGTCCATCGGCTCTTTTATTATACACACATCTCCCGCCCCGGCATACCGGTCGGCGGTGAGTGAGAAGTTCTCCTCCTCCAGCTCTGCTATCCTGACCTTGAGCCTGTCAGTCTGATCGATGAACCTGAGAAGTGCGGAATGGGTGGAATCGAACGGAGCGGAGAGCTCTCTGCCTACGGCTGAATTCTCACGCCAACAGGTCATCAGGTGATCCAGTGCTCTCTTGCCGCACAGTAGCTCGATACGTATCCCTTCGTGGAATCTTTTGACGCTGAGGACCTTGACAGGACCTGCCTGTGCCGAAGAAGACAGATGCGTGCCGCAGCATGCGCAGATGTCCGCTCCAGGAAAAGAGACGATGCGGACATCGCCGTCCAGTTCTTTCTTGCTCCTGTATGAGAGCTTCTCCAGTTCGTCTCTGTTTGGCCAGAAGATCTCTGCGCGGTGATCCTCCATTATATATCTGTTGGCGGCTTCTTCTATCGCAAGGATGCGCTCCAGATCCGCGGGGGCGTTGTAGTCGATCGTCACCGTGTCCTCTCCGAGATGGAAGCCCACGTTGTCGCAGTGGAGCTCACGGCATATCATCCCGCTGATTATATGCTCGCCCGTATGCTGCTGCATAAGGTCGAATCTCCTGTCCCAGTCGATGGAGCAGCAGACTTTTGATCCCTGCTGCGCCGGAGAATCGCAGACATGCACTATCTCTCCGCATTCTTCGATAGTGTCGGATACCACGGAACTGCCTATCATGCCCCTGTCGCCCGGCTGTCCGCCGCCTTCCGGATAGAATGCGGTCCTGTCCAGGATGATCCCGAAGGAACCGTCCGGACGCGGAAGGCAGGAGATGACTTCAGCATCGAAATCCCGCATGTACTGATCTTCGTAGAATAGCTTTTCAGTGATCATCGTGAACCTCTGTCGGTGTTTGGAGGAGTCGGCCTAATAGATTATACTTGTATGGAAAGAAGAATTACAGGGGTGATGCGTCTTGAAGTTCCTGCATACTGCGGATATACATCTTGGCAAAAAACTGGGCGAGATCCCGCTTCTGGGGGACCAGCGCTATATACTGGACCGGATAGCGGAAACAGCATCCGAGAAAGGCTGCGACGCGGTGCTCATAGCAGGAGACATATACCAGAATTCGGCTCCGTCCGCCGATGCCATGGAAGCGTTCGGGGATTTCCTGTCACGTCTCGCCGGGGACGGGATCAGGGTGATAGCGATATCGGGGAATCACGACTCGGACCAGAGGGTATCATATATGTCCCAACTGGTCAGAAGCTCCGGCATCTACATGAGCGAGAAGTTCACCGGGACGCTTCAGAAGGCCGTCATCGAAAAGGACGGAGAAAAAGTGTGTTTCTGGCTCCTCCCGTTCATCAGGCCTGCTGATGTAAGAAGATTCTTCCCTGATGCTGATATATCCTCGTACAACGACGCGGTCAGGACAGTCATTGAGAATTCACCTGTCGACGAAGCAGATGTCAATATCATACTCGCGCACCAGTTCATAACCGGAGCCGCTGTCTCGGATTCCGAGGAGATCAGCGTGGGGGGCATAGACAACGTGGACCCGACACTGTTCGACGCATTCGACTACGCGGCGCTCGGGCATCTGCACAGACCTCAGAGCGCCGGGAGGGAGACGGTAAGATACGCAGGGTCTCCGCTTAAGTATTCCATATCGGAGGCTGGCGACGTCAAGTCCTGCGTCATAATCGACGTGGAAGGAAAAAACGATATCCGGTTGGAAAAAGTGCCTCTGGAGCCGCTCAGGGATGTCCGGGAAGTCAAGGGAGTCCTGAGCGAGATAATGGATATGCCGTATTCGGATGACTATGTGAGAGTGGAGCTGCATGACGAGGACGTGCCGCCTGATGCAAGGGTCTCCGTGGTATCGGTGTTCCCCAATATGATCCGGTTCGCCGTGGTGAACTCCAGGACTTCGGTGGAGACAGATGTGGATATCTCCGGAGAGCCGGGCAGCAGGAGCGTGCTGGATCTCTTCCGGGATTTCTACATGGCGCAGAACAATGACGTTGCCCCGGACGACAGGAGACTGGAGATCATGAGAGAGATTATTGAGGAGGCGGGAGGAGAGGAAGATGAGACCGATTAAGCTTGTCATGTCCGCCTTCGGGCCATATTGCGGGAGGACGGAGGTAGACTTTGAAAAGATAGGCGAAGACGGGCTTTTTCTCATTACCGGAGATACCGGGGCCGGGAAGACCACGATCTTTGATGCGATAAGTTTCGCGCTTTACGGAGAGAGCTCCGGCGGAAAAGACAGAAGGAGCGCCAAGACTTTCCGTTCCGATTACGCCTCACTTGACACTCCGACATATGTGGAACTGGAATTCACTCACAGGGGAGAAAGATACAGGATCAGCCGCAGTCCGGAATACGAGAGGAACAAGCGTTCCGGATCGGGCACTACCGTGCAGTCTGCGGCTGCGGAGATGACGGATCTCGTCTCCGGCGAGGTCTTTTCCGGGATCGACGCGGTGAATTCAAAGGTCTATTCGATCATAGGCCTGACACAGGACCAGTTCAGACAGACGGTGATGATCGCTCAGGGAGCATTCCTTGAGATACTCAACGCAAAAAGCGACGTGAGGAAAAAACTGTTCCAGACGATCTTCAATACTGCGCTGTACGAGCGCATCAGGGACAGGCTCGCAGATAAGAACAGAACTCTGGAGATGCAGAGAAACAGCCTGATCGATATGATCAGGTCCAGAGCTTCCGATCTGACTGCTCCTGAGGGGTATGAAAGGCGGGAAGAGCTTGACAGGAGCGTTGAGGACGCCGGGGCATCGGAAGCTGTCCTTGAGGAAGGCGCGCTTCTTGCAGAGGAGGATATAAGGACCGTTGCCTCGCTCAAAGCAGAGGATGACAGTGCCGAGAAAGAATACATAGAGCTTAACGGCAGGAGAGAAGATGCCGCAAGGATAAACGGCGAATTCGACAGGCTTGACGAGGCCGTCAGGGAAGAGGAGATCCTGGCAGCCAGAGAAAGCTCTGTCTCCGAACTCAGGATCAGGGCGGAGAAGGCAGCCAGCGCCGCTCCGATCAGTATCCGGGAAGAGCAGAAGAATGCTGCCGAGGAACGGCTGAAGGTCAACCTGAGGGAGACGGAGGAAGCCGAGAGCAGGAGTAAGGCATCCGGATCTGCACTCGGGGAGGCGGAAGAGAAACTGACGGAAGCGCAGAAGACGGCAGTATCGGTCCCGCAGATGAGGAAGAAGGCGCAGGAGCTCACCGAAGCGTCATCGGTGCTTCTGAGGCTTGCGGATCTCAACAGAAGGAGATCTGCGGCGGAGAACGCACTGGCTTTAAAGGCGGACGAGTACAGGGAATCAAGCGAAGCATACGTCTCTGCCAGGGAGGCATTCTTCCGTGATCAGTACGGAGTGATAGCGTCGGGGCTTGAAGAGGGAAAACCGTGCCCGATCTGCGGGTCGACGGAGCATCCGTCTCCTGCAGCACTCAGCGGGAACGGAGTCACACAGGCTGATGTCCAGAGCGCTGAGGAGGAAAGGGACAGAGCGGACAGGGAGCTGAAAGCAGCTGAAAAGGAGATGACGGAGATATCGTCTTCCATTGCTCAGATACTGGAAAGGCTCGCAGCGCTCGGATGCGAAGAGAATGACGATCCTGCCGCGCTTGCAGATCTTGCGAGGAAGACAGAGAAAGATGCTGATGCGGCGGAAAGCTTGCTCGAATCGGCAGAGAAGGCGGTAAAGGAGCTTTCAGCGGAGCATGAGCGTGATGCAGCGCTCCATGAAAGCAGGGTCAGGATGAGATCCGAACTTGAGGGTGCGTTCTCGGAAGCGCAGCAGGCATACCTGTCAGCGATCTCGGAGGCCGGATTCGTCAGTGAGGAGGAGTATCTCTCATTCCGTATGGGAGC
>JAFZZV010000184.1 GCA_017828855.1 Oscillospiraceae bacterium
AGGTCAGTCCGTAACCGAAAGGATAAAGCGGAACACCCTGATAGTATCTGTATGTGCGGCCGGTCATCGAATAGTCCGTAAAATCCGGCATATCATCCAGTGCTTCGTTGCGGTAGAAGGTCACAGGCAGCTTTCCGGAAGGCGATTCCTTTCCGAAAAGGAGATCTGCTACAGCTCTGCCTCCCAATGCTCCAGGATACCATGAGAGAAGTATCGCATCCGTCTTATTCTCCGCTTCTCTTATATCGATCGAGCTTCCGGCCATCAGGATGACCACCGTAGGCTTGCCGACTTCGAGCACTTTCTGGAGGAGCCTTCTCTGAGGTGACGGAAGAAGCAGGTCTTCTTTGTCTCCGGAATTATAGCTGTTTCCGGTATCGCCCTCTTCGCCTTCAAGTGTCTCGTCCAGTCCCAGGACCAGGATGACGGTATCGCTTCTCTTCGCGACAGCGACTGCTTCAGCTATCCGGTCGTCCGGCTTTGCCAGCGGTTCCACGCATTTGCGGAACAGGTCGCAGCCTTGGGAATAGAACACTCTGTTTGTTTCTCTTGTTATGTCCTGTATGCCCTCGAGTACTGTTATATATCTTGAAGGTACTCCGTGATAGTTTCCTATAAGTGAGGAGCGGTTGTTCGCGTTAGGTCCTATGACTCCTATCGTTCCGCACTTGTCAGGATCAAGCGGCAGTATTCCGTTGTTCTTCAGAAGCACGCAGGATTTGATAGCGGCAAGGTATGCCATTCTCTGGTGATCTTCGCATTCAACGACCTCATAAGGGATCGTATCGTATTCGCTGCCTTCGTCCCCGAGCATTCCCAGCAGGAAGCGTGTCGTGAGTACTCTGACAGCGCTGCGGGTGATGTCCTCTTCGGATATCAGTTCCTCTTCATAGGCCTCCATCAGGTGCTGATATGTACAGCCGCAGTTGAGATCGCAGCCGGCTTTGAGAGCCATGGCGGCGGATTCCGTCGGCTTTGAGGTCACTTTGTGGTTTTCATGGAAGTCGCGGATGGCCCAGCAGTCCGAGACGAAGTGTCCCTCGAATCCCCAGTCCTCTCTGAGCAGCTTCATCAGAGCGGGGCTTGCGCAGCATGGTTCACCGTTTGTGCGGTTGTAGGCTCCCATGACAGACTCTACACCGGCTTCGCATACCAGCGCCTTGAACGCCGGCATATAAGTCTCCGTCATGTCCTTTGGAGAAGCTGCAGCGTTGAACCTGTGGCGCAGGGCCTCCGGTCCGCTGTGGACCGCGAAGTGCTTGGCGCAGGCGGAGGTCTTCATTGTCTCTCCGTTCCCCTGCAGACCTCGTGTGAAGGCTTTGCCCATGCAGGAGGTCAGATATGGATCTTCTCCGTATGTTTCATGGCCACGCCCCCACCTCGGGTCGCGAAAGATATTTATGTTCGGCGACCACATCGTCAGTCCGTGGTAGATGTCCCTGTCTCCTTCTGCAGAGATGACGTTGTATCTTGCCCTGGCCTCCGTTGAGATGGCGTCTGCTATCTCTTCAAGGAACTCATCATCAAACATTGCGGCCATCCCGATCGCCTGCGGGAAAACAGTTGCGGTACCTCCGCGGGCGACACCGTGAAGGGCTTCGTTCCACCAGTTGTAGGCCGGAATGCCCAGACGTTCGACCGCCTCAGCATCGAAACGAAGCTGTCCTGCTTTTTCTTCGACCGTCATGCGGCTTACCAGTTCTTCTGCGGCTTTCCTTGCTTGTTCACGTGTCATTGATGTGAGCTTTCCTGTTTTATGTGTTATGAGAACTGTTTGACCGTCTCGCCTTCAAACAGTTTGCCTTTTACGACTATGTATTCCGGGATCGCCGTTCGCGGATTCTCGATGCGGTCGATCAGCTTGTCTACCGCGATCCTGCCAAGCGCATCCGTGTCCTGCTCCCATGTGGTGAGTTTCGGATCAAGTATCTTGGCGAGATTGACTCCGTCATATCCGGAGACACTTACGTCGCCCGGTATGTTCAGTCCTCTTTCGAGTATCTCAGCCTGGCCTCCCATGAATGCGTAATCATCCGGGAACAGTATTGCCGTCGGTGGATCAGGGAGATCGAGCATTGCGGCCGTTGCCTTCCTTACCGAATCAACATCGTGATATATAGCTTCGGAAATGTATTCAGGAGGCACTTCCAGGCCATGGTCTTCCATGGCAGTCTTGTATCCGCTGATGCGCTTCTGCGTTACAAGAGTATGCTCGCCATGTATGAATGCTATCTTCCTGTGACCATGGGCGATCATATTGGAAGTGAGCTTGTATGATCCTTCCTCGTTGTCTGAGTTGACCGAACTTGCGTTATCAAATGAGTAGTCAATGGTCACTACAGGGACATTGCTCTTTACAAGCTCGAGGACCTCAGTATTCTGGAAGTCTACGTTGGCTATCACGACGCCGTCGCAGTTGCGGTATCTGCAGTGCTGCAGGAACGACGTTTTTTCTTTGCCTATGTTATTGCTGATAAACGTGATGTCGTATCCGTTCGCCTCAGCCTCCTCCTTCACGCTGTTCAGGATATGGGAGAAGTACTCGTGCGTCAGGCCGCTCATGCTGTCATCTATGAACAGGACTCCGATGTTATGGGATCTGTTTGTCTTGAGCAGTCTTGCCGCGGCGTTCGGTGTATAGTTGAGCTCTTTTGCGGTCTGAAGGACCAGCTCGGCAGTTTCCGGGCTTATGTCGTCATATCCGTTCAGAGCCTTTGAAACAGTTGCAGGAGAAACGCCGCATATTCTGGAAATGTCCTTGATTGTGACCATTTTCCCTCCTTTTGCGGAATTTCAGCGAAAATTACTAAAACGATTTCGTAACTCCATTGTA
>JAFZZV010000185.1 GCA_017828855.1 Oscillospiraceae bacterium
ACAAGTACATTGAGTCAAAGGCGGATGCGAACAGGGAATACGTGGTCATCGACTCAGCGAAGTTCGGTATCTCGCTGAGGGAAGAGAGGTACGACGGGCTTCAGGCGTTCATATACAATGACCAGGAGCATCCTGAGCAGACGGTGTTCTACTTCCACGGCGGGGCATATGTGAACCAACCCAACAATCAGCAGACCACGATGGCTGCCCGCACCGCGAAGGAGACGGGAGCGGAAGTCGTTCTGATAGTCTATCCTAAGATGCCTGTATACACCTGCGAGGATGCATACCGCATCTGTACCGGATACTACAACTATTACATCAATGACTATGACTGCGGAAAGATCGTGTTCATGGGTGATTCTGCGGGCGGAGGCCTTGCGCTTGGCATGGCTCAGCAGCTTAAGGAGCAGGGAAAGCCCGAGCCTGAGGAACTGATCCTGATATCTCTCTGGGTCGATCTGACGATGTCAAACAGGGATCTGGTGCATTTCACTGCACATGATCCGATGCTGGGCATCGACGGGTGCAGAAGGATGGGCGAGGTCTGGGCAGGTGATCTGCCGGTGACCGATCCCAGAGTGAGCCCCATTTACGGCGATCTGGCACTGACT
Organism: Oscillospiraceae bacterium; assembly: GCA_017828855.1. Classification (GTDB taxonomy): domain Bacteria; phylum Bacillota; class Clostridia; order Oscillospirales; family Ruminococcaceae; genus RUG11783. The sequence continues at coordinate 615 of JAFZZV010000185.1, forward strand.
TCCCGCGTGACTGTGACTACGGGCACATGGGAGGTGCTTTATCCCGATACCATGCTTCTCGTGGAAAAGATGAGAGAGGCTGGCACAGACGTTGCGCTGGTCGAGGGGGAGAGGATGATACACTGCTACCCGATCTGTCCGATCCCGGAGGCCAAAGATGCGCAGAAGGTCATCTGGGATGCCGTGACAAGGTAAAATACATTAAGAATAATGAGAGATTAAGGGCGGAGAAATGGAAACAGCAAGAAAGATCTTCAGAATAGTAATGACGGTCATAGCAGCGCTGATGCTGCTCTTCTCACTGGGAACGGTGATACCGGTGATACCGGTGTTCGGGAGCGTGGCGAACTTCATCACGGTCGGATACATGCATCTGTGGCTGCCCTTTTGCGCCGTCATGTTCTTTATCTCACTCATACTGAGCGGCGGATGGAACAGCGGGAACCGGCTCTGGAAGCTGAACACCTTCATCACGATGATCAGCCTGCTGATATCCGGATTCCTGGTCGTATATGTCGCTTTCCGCCTGAAGATGAACAAGCTCGACTTCGTCTTCCGTCCTAAGAAAGCAGATGTTTCCGGCGTGATAACGGAGACCTTTACATATACGGAATCGGAGAGGGGACCGGTGGATCTCAACGTCTACTTCGTGAACGACGGGGAAACGGACAAACCGGTCATGGTATATATCCACGGAGGCGGCTGGGTGCAGAGCGATAAGACGGCTCACACCTATTATTCCGAGGTCTTCGCAAAGAACGGCTATGTCGTGGTCAGCATGGACTACGATCTGTCTTCCGAGAATCTGCATCTTGCCGGGTTCACCGAGACACAGGTGGCGGAGGCGTTCGGCTGGGTCAGGGACAACATCTCGCGGTTCGGTGGAGATGCTGAAGATCTGTTCGTCACAGGCGGATCCGCGGGAGCGAGCATGGCGCTCAACATCTCATACAGGATAAACAGCGGGGAACTGGCAGCGACCGCAGACGGCGCACCTCTTCCCCGGATAAAGGCAGTGAGCGTGAATTTCCCGGCATGCAGCATGGAGGATATGTACCGCAACAAAGACCTCATCCTCGGAAAGACGGCTCACAGAATGACATATTCCTACACCGGATGCTCTCCGGTGGAAAATCCCGCACTCTACGAGAGCCTGGACCCGATCACTCACGCTACAAAACAGGTCCCCGCGACCTGCATCTTCTACGGTACCAACGACACTCTGGTGCCTCAGGAGGCCACTGCGCATCTGGTGCGCACGCTGAGCAATTGGGATATGCCGGTATGGTCTGTCGCGATACCCTACGGAAACCACATGTACGATATGGTGGAGGGCGGCTTCGGAAGCAGCGCATATCTGGAAGCGTCGCTCAGATGGTTCGAGGAGCACAGGTAAGGCATGGGCAGAGAGAGCGGCATGTCCGCAGAGGAATACTTTGCCGGGACTTTTCTGATCGCTAAACGCAGAGACAGACTGATGTCTGAGCTCACAGATCCGCGCAAAAGAGAAAAGGGGCTGGACCGGTTCTGCCACAAGAGCGCCGGGCTCATTGACAGCAGTAAGGTGCTCATGCAGGGTGAAGATCTGGAGAGACAGCCTCAATTCGAGTCGTTTGTGAAGGAGCACGAGCAGTCTGTTACCATCCTTTCTCCGGAACCTGCGATAGATTTGCTTCAACTGCCTTTCTCCGAAGCGGTCCGCATAGCGGTCATGTGTCCCGACGCGGTCATCATAGTGGGAGACGGTTTTGCGGTAGTGTACGGAGAAGCCTACAGGAGCAGGGACAAGTTTTTGCTGATTGGATCTGATCCATGACCGTACTGCAGACGCAGCCGGGAGCTTACTGTTTTCTGAGGGGCATCTGTCAAGGATGCGATGTGTTGTTCAGGAAAAGTAAAGTCGGTAGAATATAGATAGAAGTAAAGGTGTTTGTGGACAGGAGAAGAACGACATGAAAACGAGAAGATCGTTTTAGAAGATATAATTGCACGGAAGGCGGTAAGGACACTTCCTGACAGAAGGCATTTGTGTATGAGCATTGCGGAGAAGGAGAATCAAAATATGAAAAGGACTCTGGGCGTGCTTGCGGCATTACTGATAATGCTTGCGGTCGTGCCTGCAGCCGTGAATGCGGCTGAGGTCACCGAATACCCGCTATGGGTCGGTAACGTACACGTTACGAGCGAAGTCAGCAGCGGTACAGGCTGGAAGTTCGAAGCCAGCGCATCCGGCGGCACTCTCACGCTGGAAGATGCGAAAATAACTGATGCTGCCTTCACGGTAGATAGTTACTTTACTGCAAACATCGGGGTGTCAGGTGGTGCTGACTTCGACCTCGTGGTCGAGCTGAAAGGAAATAATACTCTGTCCGGCGCGAATTACGGCATATACTTAGATTCTATAAGCAGCCTTGAGATCCACGGCCCCGGGAGCCTTAAAGTAATAGGTGAGGATAAGGCTGTGTTTTCTTGGGGCAGAAGCGGTACAGAGATAAAAGGCGCTGAGATCCACGCGAGTGTATCCAGTACAGGCATTTATGCCTTGGGTCTGATAATCACGGACAGCGTCATAACTTCAGAAGGTGAGAGTTGCGGTATAGATTGCTCAGCACTGACCATCAGCAACAGTTATGTTTCGGCTGATGGTGAAGATATTGCGGGGATACGTTGCGGAGAACTGACGGTCTCAGGAGACAGTTATCTGAAGGCGAACTGTAAAGCGTACGGGGCTGTATTCTTCGGTGATGTGGATCTGAATAAAGATCTCGAGATATGGGAACCTTGCGGCGGTGAACTTCGCTACGATGAAGAATATGGTCGTTATAGGGCCTATAACGACGAAAACAAGGTCGCAGACACGCTGATAATAGGGAAAGAATACCCTCTCTGGATCGGTTCGGGGCAGGTGACGACGGAGAACATGCGGGACCTGACCGCCATCAAAGGAGTTAATGCCGCTGAAGGCGGCAGCGTCAGCTACGACCCGAAGACAGGCACGCTTACTCTGGACAAAGCTAAAGTGACAGGTGTACATGCGATATCGGATGACGACGACTGGGGCTTCCGCAATATCTCATTTACTGGAGACAAACTCACGATCGTGCTGGAGGGTGAGAACAAACTGGAGAGTGAAGAAGCCTATTGTAGCGTCTTAGGTATAAACTCGCTGATCACTTTTGAAGGTGACGGTTCTCTCGAAGTTGACGGCCTGTATTACGGATTGTACTCGTATCTCGGCGGCATCACAGTCGAAAGCGGCGAACTGACCGTGTCCGGAGGTAATATTGGGATCGTATGTCAATATGAGAAAAATGCAGACGGGGTCGCCCCGGACAAATGCGTCCTGACCGTGAACGGCGGATCGGTGAAGACTGCCGGCCATTATGGTGAAGGGATCTTTAGCTGGAATATCGTTTTCAACGGAGGGTACGTCGAGAGCGAGGCACTGAACGAATTTACGGGCGATGACGAAATACCGTTCTCTGCTATATCATATGTGAATATGATAAAGTTCGGGGAAAGAGCCCGCATGGTCTTTCCGGTAAACTGGGAGTTCAGGAAAGATGAACAGTTAGAAGTGAATCATCTTTGGAATCGGACTGACACTGACAGCCAAGTCCCTGCGAAGAAGTGTGTCATAAAACAGCTGGGACTGATAACGTTCAAGAATGAAGGCGAAACGCTGTCTGAAGATCTGGTCCTGTTTGGCGACATACCGACTGTTAATCTCGAAAAGGAACCTGAGAAAGAGCCGGATCAGCAGTACACGTATGGATTCGCAGGGTGGAGGGATCAGCAAGGCATAGAGTACCCGAAAGATGCTGATCTTCCCGCAGTCACCGGCGACGAAATATACATCGCGTTCTTCACTCCCACAGTCAACGAGTACACCGTGAAGTTCCTTGATGAGGACGGGACCGAACTGCAGTCCGGGAAGGTCGCCTACGGTGAGACGCCGGAATACAAGGGCACAGGGCCTTCCAAAAATGAGACCGAAAAGTACACCTACACCTTCTCCGGATGGACTCCCGCAATTACGAAGGTCACAGGAGACGCAGCGTATACCGCGGTGTTCAACGCGACGGAGAAGGATCCTGTCTACATCGTTAAGGACGGGACGGACGGCAGCTGGACGAAGGGAAGCGGAAACAGCTTCAGCATAACAGTGAAGCGCAGCTTCGACGATGATGAGTGCTTCAGCCACTTCTCCGGAGTGTCCATAGACGGGAAAGTTCTGGACAAGAACGCCTACAAGGCGGAGAAGGGAAGCACGGTGGTGACAATAAGCGCGGAAACTCTCGACGCCCTTTCCGAAGGGAACCACACCGTCACGGTGGAGTTCGATGACGGGAAAGCGGAGACGACACTGACCGTGAAAGCGGCTGAGACTGAAGAGGATAAAACGCCTGACACGGACGACATCGAGCATCCTTGGATCCTCGCCTGGATATCAGCGCTCTCGCTGATATCGCTCGGAGCGGTGCTGACGTTAAGGAAAAGATCCTTAGATTGATCCATACAAGAAAATGCATGGCAGGAGCGTAGATGCTCCTGCCATGTCCTGCAGACGGCAAATCGGACGTGCCGTAAAGGAATGCGCCGTTATTGTAATAGTCACGGAATTGTGCCATTATTTCTGTAGGAAAAAGATATCTGTAAGGATCCAGAGGCTGCCGGACGAAAATCCCGGATGGACCTTCCGTGAAAAGATCACTTATGCGTCTGTAAAGATGTATAAGGAAGGATGATACACAGCGTATCGGCTGCATCGTACACATAGGACACTGCAGGTACAGTTCAGATGTGTCCCATGAAGACCACCGAATCTGAGCCACTTCATCCAATCAGGAGAAAACAAATGAAAAGATTCCTTTCAATGATCTCAGTCATCCTGACAGTGTTCATGCTGCTGCCCGCGGCTCACGCAGAAGAAGGGCATACACATGACGGTATTACCTTCACGCCTGTAGATTATCTGCCTGTAAAGTCAGGAGACTACTATCTGACCTGCGATGTGGAACTGTCTGAAGATCAGAAGAGCTGGACAGTACCTGAAGGGCCGGTCAACCTGTGCCTCAACGGGCACGGGATATACGGTTCCGGTGAAGATAACTCTCCGGTCATCATAGTCGGCAAGGGTTCGATCTTCGCCTTGTACGACTGCGGGGATGAAAGCCACCGTTATATCCTTGATTCAGATGGTATGGCTGTTCTCGACGATAAAAATGAGTATGCAGCTGAACACTATACATTTACCGGTGGTTTTATCACAAAAGGCAACGGAGGCGACAACGGAGGCGGTGTTTATGTCTGCGGCGGCGAATTCGATATGTACGGCGGCACCATCATCGGCAATAAGACTACAAACGGCGGATCCGGAGTCAGGGTCGACTCTGGTTTCTTCGGATTGCATGAAGGCCGCATCTGCTACAATGTTGGCGGCCTTGCCGCAGGTATCCGCGTCTACGGAAGCGACAGCGATGCATGCGATGTGAGAGTATACGGAGGGTCTATCGATCATAATAAAGTGATCTCCGGCGGCAGCGGAACTCATTCGGGATGCGGCGGAGGCGTCATGATAGACGGCGGTGAAACTGCCAGCTTTATGATGAGCGAGGGCGTTATCGAGGCAAACAGCGCCGTCGTAGAAGGCGGAGGCATATTCTACGCTTACAACGAAAAAGGAACAGCGCTGCTTTTCAAAGGAAACCCATCGATAAAAGGAAACACTGTCGGCAGATACAACGGACAGGTTCCGAACAATGTCTATCTTGATAGTGTAAACGGTTCAGAGATTGGCCAATGGATATCATTGTACGGGGATCTGGATAAGGATGTCAGGATCCCGGTAACGACTTTTTACGATCCGTGTGAGGCTATTCCGTACATCGTAATAGCTCCCGATATAAATATGTACGGCTATGCGAAAGCTAAGAACTTTGTCAGCGATATAAAAGGTTATATAGTGGTGAATGACGGCACTGACGCAGTGCTCTGTTCTGAAAATGCCGGCGTTGCTGATATTACGGTCACGGCTGAACCGGAAGGGTATGGCACTGTTACCGGAGGTGATCTTTATCTTTCCGGTTCCCATCCGGCTTCTGTAAAAGTCAATGCCGTTCCTGCAACCGGCTGCAGGTTCGTAAAGTGGACGGAAGAAGAGGAGGTCAGCACTGACAGTGAATATGTTTTCACTGCCTCAGAGAGCAGAGACCTGACAGCTCATTTCGAAAAGATGAAATACACGATCACATGGAAGCAGGACGACGGCAGTGTGATCGAAAGCACATCCGTGGAGTATGGCAGCGTGCCGACTCACAGCGATCCCGAAAAGAAGGACGACGATCTTTATACGTATGAGTTCGCAGGCTGGGAGGGTGAAGACGGAAAAGTAAATAAGCCCGGCGATAATCTTCCCAAGGCTGAGGACGCAGCGACGTATAAGGCGACGTATACCGCGACAAGGATATATACGATAACGTTCATTAATGATGACGGCAGCGTCCTGCAGAGCGGCAAGGTCAGGAAAGGCTCTGTCCCGAAGTATAACGGGAAGGATCCCAAAAAGGAGGCAGACGCCCAGTACACATATTCGTTTTTGAAATGGACCCCGGAAATTGATGAAGTGTCAGCCGACACGACATACACAGCGGTATACTCCGGGACCCTGAACAAGTACAAAGTCACTTTCCTGAGCGATGACGGGACCGAGCTTAAGACAGCTCATTTTGATTACGGCGAGATGCCCGTATACGGCGGCGATGGTCCGGTGAAGGCTGAGACAGAGAAATACACGTACTCCTTCTCGGGATGGACGCCGAAGCTGGAGAAGGTCACCGGCGACGCAACATACACCGCGGTGTTCGAGGCGGTGGAGAAGCCGGTATACACCATCACGGAAGGCGCGGACTCAACTGTGACTTCAGGCAGCGGCAGCAGCTTCAGGATCACCGTAAAGCGCTCCGTGGATGACGATTCATGCTTCAGCCACTTCAAGGGAGTGTCCATAGACGGGAAGGCCCTGGACAAGAGCGCCTATAAGGCGGAGAAGGGAAGCACAGTCGTGACTCTCAGCGCAGACACGGTTGGCAGCCTTTCCGTAGGGGAACACACTGTAACGGTGGAGTTCGACGACGGTAATGCGGAAGCCGTATTGCTTATTGAAAAAGATATCGTCCCGCCTGCCACAGGCGATACAAGCGGTATCTGGATCCAGATGACGATTATCAGTTTCTCTGCATTGGGTCTATGCGTTCTTAACATGAAGATCAGGAAGCGCAGATGCGATTAGAAACTGCCATCAAGGATCTGCCATAGAACTATAAAGAAAGCCGGGCTTTGCTCACATTATTTGGGTAAAGTCCGGTTTTTTGTCTTATGCCAGACTGCATCGCCGAAGCAAATAACAGTATTATCAGGGCAAATGCAAACGGGTATAATTTAACAAATACTATATCTGGAGAAGTAAGATGGATAAATTTGTAGATCTTCCATATGTAAGACCGGATCTGGCTCAGATCAAAAGGGAATTCTCCCGACTGCTTGAGCGATTCAGTTCCGCCGCGAGCATGGAGGAAGCGGACGACGCTTTTCTCAGCTGTATGGAACTCTTCGAGAGCGTATTCACGGTGAATACGATAGCAAGCATACGCAACACCATGGACACGTCCGATGAGTTCTACGACGGGGAGATAAATTTCTTTAACAGGGAGATCCCCAAGCTGATGCTTCTGATAAAGAAGGCAGGGAAGGTGCTGATGGGCAGTCCGTACCGCAGTCAGCTGGAGGAGAGATACGGCGAGAAGCTGTTCCGGGACCTCGAGGTGCAGATGAAGCTGCTCAGCTGGAACGTCATCCTGCCGACTATCCGTGAGAGCAACCTCGGGACGGAATACTCAAAGACCGCAGCCTCATGTTCGGTCGATTTCATGGGGGAGAAATGCAACTTCTACGGGCTGCTTCGCCACATGCAGTCCACCGACCGCTCCGAACGCAAGGCAGCTTTTGATGAGTGGGCGAAGCTGTACGAGAGCGTATCCGGAAAGCTGGAAGAGCAGTATCTGAAACTGGTCAAGCTTCGCAAGACCATCGCAAAGAGACTGGGATTCAGGAACTACGTGGATTACATATTCCTGTCCAGCGGTCACTACGACTACACCGCAGAACAGGTCGCTGAATTCCGCGAGGCTGTGAGGCAGTATATAACTCCGCTTTGTGAAAAGCTCTATCAGGAACAGGCAGAACGCCTTGGCCTGGAGAAACTGGAGTGGTACGACGAGGATCTGTGTTTCCCGGACGGAAACGCGGTACCTGCCGGCACGCCGGAGGAGCTTACTGAGAAGGCGCGGCAGATGTATGAAGAGATGTCTGCGGAGACAGGAGAGTTCTTCAACTTCATGACGGAGCACGAGCTTTACGACTTTGTCACGCGGCCGAACAAGCATATGGGCGGATACATGACGTTCCTGCCGGACTAC
>JAFZZV010000186.1 GCA_017828855.1 Oscillospiraceae bacterium
CGACGGAGCATCTATTTGCGACAAACATCGCTAAGGACTGCATTCGGCATGACAGCAAGCTAGGTGTTTCTATTTGTCCTCCGAAGGCTCCTATAAATAAACAAAACAAAGCATATCTCCAAACTCTGGATGCCATTGATCTTCTTGATAAAGCCCCTGTTGATGCAAAGAATCCATACACAATTCTTGCCGATCATATCCAGAAAAACGGACTGCAATACGAGACACTTTTGTACTATGCCGACAAATATTACAATCAAAAAACGATAATCAAACTTGCTCATACGGCAAGTCAGAAGAGGGAGAGAATTTGAAACTTCATCAGGATACAAATGCGTTCCGAGTATTACTTGAACAGGTTCATAATCGAACCGGATACCGGACAGACGTTCTGGAAAAGGATTACTATGTCGTGCTGATACTTCACGAACTAGCAGAAAAACAGGAAGCGGGTCTGCCCGCCTACTTCAAAGGCGGGACGGCGTTGTACAAAGCGCTAAGAACTACGAATCGTTTTTCGGAAGATATCGACCTTTCAGTCGATACCCGTGGATGCAGTCGGTCACAAAATGACAGACGTCTGGAACAGGCTGCCAAGAAATACACCACAATGGATCGTGACGCTTCTTCTGGAAGAACGAACCGCTCTGAAGTGATCTCCTTTTTCACCTATAATCCAATCACCGTTTATGACCCAAACGACGCATTGCAACGGTTTGGCAAACTGAAAATTGAAGCAACCTCCTTTACGATTAGCGAACCCATAGCAAGTCTTGAGATTGCGCCTATGGTTTATGATCTTGCTTCGGAGAATGAACAGCGGATTCTTCGGGAGCAATACAACGTCACGCCGTTTTCAATCATGACGATCACGCTTGAACGGATTTTCATCGATAAGCTGTTCGCAGCGGAAGCGTACGTCAGACGCTCCGCAGATTCCCAGCGGGCGTTTGAAGCCGCCAAACACATCTACGATCTTGCAGTTATGATCCGCAACCCAGACATCCAGCACCTTCTCGTAGATGACGCAATGGTCAAAAGACTGTTGGATATCCGCATCGAAGAGGAAGCTGGGAGGCTTGACGGAATTCCCGGCATTATGCCGCAGGAGTTTACTTTTTTTGAAACAACAGCGGAAAACAATGAAGTCAGGAAAGCATATGCAGTCATGCAGGCGCAGTATGTGCTTCGACCAGAAGACAGAATTGATTACGACGTAGCCATGGCAGCTTTAAACGAGATTCTCCACATGCTCATGAAAAGCAGAGCATGGACATTGTATACACCAAGTGAAGAGCTTATACGTCAAATCCAACAACAAGAAAAAGAACGGCTCCATCCTTCACCGAAGAAACACCAGAAAAGTAACGATATGGAAAGATAACAGCAGTTGGGAGCGATTCGGACCGGGATTGATACCGATACAGAATTACTCCCGCTTTTGTATAAAAAGCAGAGTGGAAACAAAAGATATTCTTACACATATGGGCGGCGGAGAAAGAATCCCGCCGCCCATTGACTAAATACATCATTAAATTGTTTAAGTTGTATAATCCTATCTTCAGAAGTATTACTAACCGACTATGACAAACAGAAGCCTAAACTTCAATAAATATTTCTTATAGGTATCTGTTTTCTGCCGTCCTCTTTGGTCATTCAAGCCTATTTGCCGAATCTCTTAAGATATACCTTCATCAGGAAAGCCATCAGTTCGCTGGACACGGCTTTTTCAGGCGTGCTCACATCGGCGAACCTCATCATGTTCGGATCCTCCGTTGTGTACGGCTTCCATTCGGGCATGGGAGTACCGTCGGCATCATTGCCGTTAGGATCGCCGTTCTTGAAGAAATTGCCCCAGTAGTTGCACATCTGGCGGGCCAGGTCGTAGTGCTTGCCGACGAACGGTCTCCAGCACTTGGCCAGTGTCTCGAAGAAGAACCAGAGGTCGGAGGAATGGAATGTTCCCGGGTTATCCCAGCCGGGGATCTCGGGATCGAAGCAGTAGTAGTACATGGGCTGATCGATGCCGTTGAGTTCATCGGCTCTCTTTAAGGACTTGTAGGCGAGCTCCAGTGAGCAGATCCTCGCTGCCTTCATGGCTGTATCAAAATCGTCACCGACGATCTTCAGGAATTCATCTGTATCCTCTCCGAATGCTTCCTTAGCCTGAGCCTTGAATTCATCCATGTTCTTGGCAGGGAATTCGGCGAAGAACTCGTTGGAGGTGTGGCCTACCAGAAGAGGCACATTGTGCCTGTTGCCGTCCATGAGGCGCTTATCGGTGGCTTCCGGCAGGAATACACCGTCAACGACGGTACCGAATCCGCCGCGGAAGGTATTGGACGCATCCCTGATGGTAACGGCGTCCAGTTTTCTCGCTTCTTCCAGTGTTTTGACGCCCAGGACTTTGAAGAATTCTTCCCCGTTTGCCTCGGCGTCAGCGAGGGTGTTGCGTCTCATCGGTCTGCCGTAGAGGTATGCCATCATTCCGCTCATGATGATCGCCTTCTGGAAGAGGCCTTTGTCCTGCGGGCTGGTCAGCTGGGAAATTACGCTGCCGCCGCCTGCGGACTGTCCGCCGATAGTGATATTGGTCGGGTCACCGCCGAATGCGGCGATGTTGCGGATAGCCCATTTGATGCCGGCCTGCTGGTCGAGATGTCCGAAGTTGGTCGGGGCATCAGGCTGCTCGGCTGTGAGCTGCGGGTGAGCGAGGAAACCGAATACTGTGAGTCTGTAGTTGACGGTGACGACGACGACTCCGCGTCTTGCGATCCTCTCTCCGTCGAACTCCATCTCGGCAGTGTTGCCTTCCCTGAGGCCGCCGCCGAAGAACCATACCAGCACGGGAAGCTTCTCGTCAGGTGTCTTTGCCGGTGTCCAGACATTCAGGTACAGGCAGTCTTCATCCATGGGGATAGTGGGGTCAACGTTCCACTCTCTGGAATAGATGTTATTCAGATCCAGTCCTGGGATGTGCTGCATCGATATGGGAGCGAAGGTGTAGCATTCCTTTACTCCTTCCCAGGGTACGACCGGCTGCGGGGCTCTCCAGCGGTTCTCCCCTACCGGAGGTGCCGCGAAGGGGACTCCCTTGAACGCTGTTACTCTTGGATCGGCTGCAGGGATACCGCGTATCTCTCCGCCTTCGATCTTGACTTGTCTGATCATTACATATCCTCCTAAGTTGATTGATATTTGTTTTTCGCAGAAAGACGGCTGTCTCCCTGATTAAGGAAACAGCCGCCGGTATTCAGTTATTTGATCTTTGCGCAGTAATCGTCTACGAGGAACTGAGTGATGGCATCCGGCTCGTAAACGAAGGGCTCGGGAGCATCTCCCCATCTCATCGTATTAGGTTCGGCAGTGGTGAAGGGCCTCCACTCGGGCATCGGTTCGCCATTGGCGTCATTACCGTTGGGATCACCGTTCTTGAAGAAGTACGCCCAGCTGTTGCACATCTGGCGTGCCAGGTCGTAGTGCTTGCCGACGAACGGTCTCCAGCACTTGGCCAGCGTCTCGAAGAAGAACCAAAGGTCTGAGGAATGGAAGGTTCCAGGGTTGTCCCAACCGGGTATCTCCGGATCGAACACATAGTAGTAGATGGGTGATTTGATCCCGTTCTTCTCGTCATTTCTCTTCAGAGCCCTGACTGCGATCTGTACTCCGTTGACGGCGGTGATCTCTTCAGCTTTGACAGGGTCTGTCCCGACGATCTTCATGAATTCATCAGCCTTATCTCCGAATCCTTCAGCAACCTTTTTAAGCTCCTCAAGGGTCTTTGCGCCGCATCCGCGTTTGAATTCGCTGGAAGTATTGCCGATCATCAGAGGAACATCCATCCTTCTGCCGGCCTGGAGATTTTCAGAGGAATTGCCTACCTGGAAAACTCCGTCGTTGGCAGTGCCCCAGAATCCGCCGAAAGCCTCGCATTTATCTCTGAGAGTAACTTCGTCGATCTTTCTTGCTTCTTCAAGAGTCTTGACTCCCAAGTAATCGAAGAACTCCACGCCTCTCTTCTGGATGGCTTCGAAAGAGTTATCCATCAGGGGCCTCTGGTTATACAGAGATACCGACATTCCGCTCATGATTATGGCCTTCTGGAAAAGGCCTACGTTCTGCGGGCTGGTCAGCTGGGCGACAACGCTGCCGCCGCCTGCGGACTGTCCGCCTATTGTGATATTGGTCGGGTCACCGCCGAATGCGGCGATATTGCGGATAGCCCATTTGATGCCAGCCTGCTGGTCGAGATGGCCGAAGTTGGCCGGGGCGTCGGGCTGCTCCTTGGTCAGCTGCGGGTGCGCAAAGAAACCGAATACATTAAGTCTGTAGTTGACGGTAACTACTACCACTCCGCGCCTGGCGATCCTCTCTCCGTCGAATTCCATCTCGGCAGTGTTGCCTTCCCTGAGGCCTCCGCCGAAGAACCATACCAGCACGGGAAGCTTCTCGTCAGGTGTCTTTGCCGGTGTCCAGACATTCAGGTACAGGCAGTCTTCGCTCATGGGGATGGAGGGATCCACGTTCCATTCTCTGGAGTAAATGTTATTGAGGTCAAGTCCGGGAATGTGCTGCATCGAAATGGGAGCGAAGGTGTAGCATTCCTTTACTCCTTCCCAGGGGATGACCGGCTGCGGGGCTCTCCAGCGGTTCTCTCCAACCGGAGGTGCCGCGAAGGGAACTCCCTTGAACGCTGTTACTCTTGGATCGGCTGCAGGGATACCGCGTATCTCACCGCCTTCGATCTTGACTTGTCTGATCATTACAGATCCTCCTTAAATATATGTTAATTTTCAGAAGAACTCAGATACAAAAAAACTCTCTTATTCGGCTTTGGAATTTGATTCAAATGATCAACACAGATTATCTCCCTATGTTTCCCTCCGAACAGATAAGTTTACCCTCGGGTTATTGATTGCGATAAAAAAACGTATAAAATA
>JAFZZV010000187.1 GCA_017828855.1 Oscillospiraceae bacterium
CCATGAGGATCCGGAAGATGAGGACCAGAGCGTCAGGATCATAGACATAAGGACATCTGCAAGAGACAGCGCGAGCGGGACAAAGGAAGCATCGCTTGATCACGGAGCCTGTATAGAAGACACCGTCAGATACACAGGTCTCACTCCCGGAAAGACCTACACCCTTAAAGGGAGGATCGTCAGCGGATTCACCGGAAGCGATGTCACCGAAGACGGAAGACCTGTGAGCTCCGAGGCGGAGTTCATTCCGGACAGCCCTGACGGGGAAGTCGTGATGTACTTCTTCCTGGACACAGAGATGCTGCAGGGAGAGAAGCTGGTGGTCTTTGAACGCCTGTACACCGGTGCAATGCCGGATGACGCCGAGAGCGATACCGTTCCGGTCGCAGTCCACGAGGACATAAACGATGCGGATCAGACTGTTACGGTCCCGGTGAGACCTCCGGAGATCGTTGACACGGGATACGAGCCCAGGACAGGGTCCGCTGCCGCGATGATGGCTGCGTCAGGACTCGGGCTCGCATGGATCATGCTCAGGAAGAGGGACAGGCGCAGATAAGCACATCTCTCAGGAGAATGTCCGGTTAACAAAACAGAAGGACCGTTTCCATTGCGGCGGCACGCGGATCACTTTGAGGAGAAGCGTGCCGCACCTTCTATAAAGGGTGATATAGTACGTTGCAGTGGTATAATAATGCGGAAAGATACGGAACAGCCGAAGCATACAGGAGAGATCGCTCATGAACAGGACACTCGCGGAACAGCTGGCTCTGGATTACTGCTGCACACCGGAAGAGGTGCAGGGAACTGACAACGTTTTCACGGTATTCCGTCTTCTGGACGGCAGGAGGCGCTGGAGGAACGACGGCGACCGCCCATTCTGCATGTGCGCGGTGGGAGGCAAGCGCCTGTTCACCGGAAGGGAAGACATCATATCGCGGGTCCGGGAGGAATACCGTGACAAGGGATCCGAATGGTCCTTTGAGTTCGGCGAGCTCAAGGAGCTGGAAGGCATTTTAGGGGAGTTCGGGTGCAGGATAAAGATGGCTCACCCCTTCTTCATATCGGAAAAGCAGAGCACTGTCGGAGATGCCGGCTATGAGATAAGGATCTACAGGGACGGGGAGATAGAGCAGTTCCGGGGCGATGAGAGATGGGACGAGGCTTTCTGCTTCGCGGAGGACGCGCCGGACATGATCGGAGCTGCGGCAGTCATAGACGGTGAGATCGCGGGAATGGCGGGAGCCAGTGCGGACAGCCCTACTATGTGGCAGATCGGCATCAACGTCCTGCCGGAGCACCGAGGAAAGGGCATTGCGATACGCCTTGTCACTGAGGTTAAGAACATCATCCTCAGTGAGGGAAGGCTGCCGTTCTACGGAACATCTTTGTCGCATCTCGCGTCACAGCGCGTGGCGCTCTCTTCAGGGTTCCTTCCCGCATGGGCTGAGCTCACCGCGGAGCGCATACCTGACGTGACAGAACAGGGTAAATGATAAGTATCATCTTGCAGGAGGATCATATGGACAGAAAGGGACTTTTAAAGGACGCTCTGGTCAAATACATAGCCGGAGTGGTGCTCGTGGGACTGCTGGTGTTCCTGCCGGCATGGGACATAAAATGGCCTAACGGATGGATGTTCATGGCGCTGCTCTTCGTGCCGATGTGCTTTGCGGGCATCGTCATGTACCTGAAGGCGCCGGATCTCCTTCGCAGCAGGCTCAGGAACAAGGAGAGCCAGGGCGAGCAGAAGGACGTGATCCGCCTGAGCGGGCTTATGTTCGTAGCGACTTTTGTCGTCGCGGGTCTCAACCGGAGATTCGGATGGATAAACTTCCCTAAAACGGTAGTTGCAGCCGGATGCGTCGTGTTCCTGCTTTCCTACCTCATGTTCGCTGAGGTGCTCAGGGAAAACGCCTATCTCTCCAGGGTAGTGGAGGTGGTGGAGGGACAGAAGGTAGTGGATACCGGACTCTACGGGATAGTGAGGCATCCGATGTACACCGCGAGCGTGCTGCTTTTCCTCAGCATGCCGCTCATCCTGGATTCGCCGGTCTCGTTCCTTATAATGCTGATCTACATCCCTCTTATAGCAAAGAGAGCCAGGAACGAGGAGAAGGTCCTCGAGGAGGAGCTTGAAGGGTACACTGAATATGAGAAGAAAGTCAGATACAGGCTGATACCGTTCATTTGGTGACTGAAATACAGCAGGATCATCCTGGGGGAAGAAGGCTTATGGCTTTCTTCCTTTAGATAATATGAAGTGACCCCCGTTCTTGTAGCAACGTGGATTTACCTGCATACTAGTTACATCACAATAAACTGTATGTTGGAGTTACCGCATACAATGAAGGGAGTCACTAATGCAGAGTATAGTCTACGTTGGCATGGATGTCCATGTCGAGAATATCACGTTCGCTTGCTATGAGGAGAGCAAGGGCATATATGCCCAGAACCAGGTAAAGGATGCGGACTGGAAGTCAGTCATCAAGTACCTGGAAAAGATCCAAAAAGAGCGTCCGAAAGAAGAAATTCATTTCGTATGTGGATACGAGGCAGGATGCCTGGGTTATTCCTTATATCATGAGCTGATGAGGGCAGAAACAAAGATATCTCTGGACTGCATCATCATGGCTCCGACTACAATGGCCGTACAAGGGAACAAGCCCAAGACCGACCGGAGAGACTCCGTTATGATTGCTAAGAATCTGGCATACGGAACATATAGTAAAGTGTATGTGGTAGACGACGAGGATAACGGAGTCAAAGACTTCATCCGAATGAGAGATGACACCAAAGTAAGATGCAAATCCATCAAGCAGCAGTTACTGGCTCTGTGTCTGCGACACGGCAAGCGGTACAGCGATGGTACAAACTGGACGATCAGGCACAGAGAGTGGCTGAGGAAACTGGATCTCGGGGAGAAGAACTCCAACAGAGCCTTACAGGAATACCTGCGACAGTTAGCAATAGTAGAGGAAGACCTGGAACGTTACGATAGAGAGATCGAGGAGATCGCTCAGGAAGAGAGATACAGCGAAAAGGTCGGACAACTCAAATGTTTAAAGGGAATCCGGACCGTTTCGGCTCTGGCTACTATCGTTGAGATCGGAGATTTTCGTAGGTTTGCTACCGCAGAGAAGTTTGCTGCGTTCCTTGGACTCGTCCCCGGAGAACATTCCAGCGGAGGAACCATTATCAGGACTCCGATCACCAAACATGGTAACAATCATTTACGCAGGTTGATGGTGGAAGCTGCTCAGTCTTACTCCAGAGGCAGCATATACCTGAAATCCAAGTCAATGAGATCAAAGCAATCAGGTCAGGATCAGGACATCATCGATTACTGCGACAGACAGAATCTGTTCATGATGAGAAAGTATCATCGTCTTTGCGAACGAGGCAAAAACAGTAACGTTGCTAAGACTGCTATAGCAAGGCAGCTTGCCTGCAGTATCTGGGGAATCATGACAGGGAACGTCGCATGAGTAGCACAGTCCTCGCTCCGCCAGTCAAGGCATTTTATGATCCAGCTAAAATCGATCCTGATTGTTTCAGCGGCCTTGACAGGCGCTCAGCCTGTGCTGGTTGTTGAATAAGAGGTTTAAGCCTCCGCATAATACATCTTCCAATTGTTCTTGGTATCTGTGAGAGACCAGAATAAAGATAAAAGGTTCAGCTATCTATGACACATGACCGCTGACACATTTAATATGTGATTCACGACTTTAGATGATACGAGCTCCCGGCGAACCATTAGCCTGTTGGTAACCAATCCACGTATAACAGAGTGGCCAATGCCGAGAATCTGTAGAATCTGGTCTCTGACACATGCCAAGAACAATTGAATACTGCAGGTGATCCGGAAAAGAGGGTATTCTGCCCTTGACAAGGGTCACTTCATAACAGGCACTCGTCCTCAGCCATCCC
>JAFZZV010000188.1 GCA_017828855.1 Oscillospiraceae bacterium
ACTGTCTTCGAATCCGACATGAAAGTACATTTGGAGAGGTACTGGATCGATCTTTCCTGATGACGGATCTGCGCTGTTGTATAATTAAAAAGAAATAAAACAGAACGATCAGCATAGTCAGGTGAAAGCCCTGCCCCCGGCAAATGGAAAAATCGTATACAGTAAAGGATATCCTGAAGATATCGGTACCGATCCTCGTAGAAGATGTCCTCAGGACTCTTATGGGGACAGTAAACACATTCACGCTCAGCCGAGTATCAGACAGTGCTTCCGCGGCAGTCGGCGTGACCAATCAGATAATCAATGTCGTGCTTCTTGTCTCGGTTATGCTCTCAGCAGGAGTGGGAATAATAGAGAACCAGGCTCTCGGAGCGGGAAAAGAGCGTGAGAGCAGCAGGATCATGATGAACAGTCTCACTCTCACTGCCGTACTGGGACTGCTCTGCAGTGTCTTGACGATCGCTTTCTCAAAAAGCCTGATCTCCTTCATGGGACTCGCGGAAGATCTCAGAGCAGACGGGGAGACATACCTGAGGGTCGTCGGAGCGTCATGTATATTCCAGTTCATCGGCACGATGCTGTCGACGCATTTCAGATGTCATGGCAGTGCTGTGATTCCCACTGTTATAGTGGTGATCTCGAACGTGATAAACTTCATCGGATCATCCCTTGTGCTGAGCGGAAAGATCGGTATCTCCGGTGTCAGAGGAATAGCGTTCATGAGACTTCTGTCTGAGATCATCAGCACAGTGCTGCTTCTGATCATATTCGCCGGACAGAAATGGGACCAGAAGACGTCTGATCTCTTCTCGATGGACGGCAGTCTCGTCAGGCAGTTCATGAGCGTCGGAGTCATGAGCACCATGGAACGAGTCTGCTTCATAATCGCTCAGATGCTGACGACGAGATTCATCACTGGACTTCCTCTTGAAGTTTTGTCTGCCAAGGTCTACGTGCAGACGATAAGTGAATATCCTAATCAGTTCGGAGTATCAATAGGCAGGGCGGCTCAGATCCTCAGCGGACACCTTATCGGAGCCGGGAAACAGGATGAGGCGCATAAGCTCATAAGAAAAGCATATTTCACGGCACTGTGCTTTGATGTGCCAGGATGCATTCTGTGCAGAGTATTCGCAGATCCGCTGGTCGGTCTGTTCACCCGGTCTGAGGAGATAATTGCGATCTCCAAAGTGTTGCTCACGATAGACATCATCACAGGTGCCGCTCGAAGCCTGAACCATTCATATTCTTTCGGACTTAAGAGCGCAGGATATGTCTTCCGTCCGATGATTATCAATTTTTTCTCCATTTGGCTCATAAATGTCGGCTTCGGATATCTCTGCTCCGTACCTCTCGGTATGGGAATAGTCGGACTGTGGATAGGACAGTCATCGGAGGAGTGGTTCCGGGGACTGATGAACGCACTTCAGTGGGAGAAGAAAGTCTGGCAGAAGAAAGAGGGCATACAGAAGGAAACAGGCTGATTCATTCCGGTGTCTGAAACTCATAGTTTTTTCAGATCTAGCCTCGGGAAAGAATAATCTGATCAGCAAAACAGCAAGGTGAGTAATATGAAGAATAAACTGATAATGGATCTGCATACACATACACTGGCTTCAGGGCATGCATACGGGACTGTGAGGGAGAACGCGCTTGCTGCAAGCGAGAAGGGACTCAAAGGGCTCGGTGTGACCGAACATGGACCCGGAATGCCGGGATCCTGCCATCCGCTCTACTTCACGAATATCAGGTACATTCCGAGAGAACTGTACGGAGTTAATATCTACTACGGAGTGGAGAACGACATGATGAATGACGGAACGATGTCGCTTCAGGACAGGTTCATGTCACAGCTCGATTATTCCATCGTAGGGATCCATGCGACATGCTATCAGGACCAGGGGATAAGGAAAAACACTGAGAATCTTATTAAGTGCATGTCCAATCCGAAGGTGTTCTTCGTGTCGCACCCGGATGACAGCACGTATCCTCTTGACTATGAGGAAGTAGTACCGGCTGCCAAAGAGAATAATGTAGCACTGGAAGTCAATAACAATACGATCAGGAACGGATGGAAGAAGAACTGCATACAGAACATAAAGACGTATCTTGAACTGTGTATGAGATACAGGACGAATATCATCGTAAGTTCGGATGCTCACGATCCGAGTACCGTCGGGAGATTCATGGAAGCGGAGGCACTATTGGATGAGTTCGGATTCGATGAGTATCTGATCATCAACAATTCGGAGGAAAAGTTCAAAGAGTTCATCGGGTTCGGGAAAACAGGGACCTGAAGATCCGAAACGAACCTGGATCTGAAAGAGCACTGTTTAGGCGATGTGATAACATTATCCTTGACTTATCAAAACAAATATAATAAGATATTTCTTGCCGTCGATGCGCAGCTATATCTGGCCCGGTAGTACAGCTGGTTAGTACGCTAGCCTGTCACGCTAGAGGTCGTGGGTTCGAGCCCCATCCGGGTCGCCATATTTGCTTCTGTAGCTCAGTTGGTAGAGCAGGGGACTGAAAATCCCCGTGTCGTTGGTTCGATTCCGACCGGAAGCACCATTTGCGGGTTTAGCTCATCTGGTAGAGCGCCACCTTGCCAAGGTGGAGGTAGCGGGTTCGAGCCCCGTAACCCGCTCCATTTTTTTATCGGCGCCTTAGCCAAGTGGGAAGGCAGAGGTCTGCAAAACCTCTATGCTCCAGTTCGAATCTGGAAGGCGCCTCCATTCAGTCGGAGTGTCCTGGTGACGCTCCGATTTTGTTTTGTGCCGTTATGCTATAATTTAGACGAAATTGAGATAATACGGAGCGCGGAAAATGGCATCCAGAACATATTACGTATGTACAAACTGCGGAGCTCAGAGCACCAAGTGGTTCGGGCGCTGCCCGGAGTGCGGAGAATGGAACACGCTTCAGGAAGAGACAGTAGAGAAGAAGGCTTCCGTGAGCAGGAAAGCATCAGCCCATTCCGGGATTGCTAAGACAGTCTCTCTTGATGAGGTATCTTCCGACTCTGACGTCAGATACACTACCGGCATCGAAGAGTTTGACAGAGTGCTCGGCGGAGGGATAGTTGCAGGATCCGTGATACTTCTCGGAGGAGAACCCGGGGCAGGGAAGTCGACGTTGCTGCTTCAGCTATGCGGACATGTTTGTCAGACTGCAAAAGTGCTTTACATCTCAGGTGAGGAGTCATCTTCACAGATCAAACTGAGAGCGAAAAGGCTGGGAGTAGACACACACGATCTGCTTATCGCTAATGAGACTGACATATCTTCGGTTATAAACACGATACGCGACTGCCGTCCTGACCTGTGCATAATAGACTCAATACAGACGATGGAAGTTGACGGAATACCTTCTTCTGCGGGAAGCGTTGCGCAGGTACGGGAAAGCGCTTCCGCTCTCACAAGATGCGCAAAGGCAGAAGGTATCCCCATGATAATAGTCGGCCATGTAAACAAAGACGGTGCCATAGCCGGTCCCAAGGTCATGGAGCATATCGTGGATACAGTGCTTTACTTGGAGGGAGACAGATATCTCGCTCTGAGGATCCTGAGATCCGCAAAGAACCGCTATGGATCCA
>JAFZZV010000189.1 GCA_017828855.1 Oscillospiraceae bacterium
GAGTTTTTCGGCGTCCTCGCCGGACCACTCGCTGACGAAGGGACCTTCGCCGACGCAGGTGGAATATGCTTTGACAACACCGGTCACATCATCAAGGACCACGCCGGGCATTCCTGCACCGACTGGAATGTAGGAAGCTGTTGTATTTGAGGATGTCGTGAACGGCCAAATGCCTCTGTCGAGATCCCTCAGGGCTCCGAGCTGTGCTTCAAAAAGAATGCTCTTCCCCCTCTCCTGCGACTCGCGGAGATACTTTCCGGTGTCACAAATGAACGGCTTCATGGGCTCGCAGTATTTGTTTACCCAATCCTCCACTTCCTCTTCCGAGTAAGTATGGGCTCCGTATTCCTTTTCCAGGGTAAGATTCTCGTATTCGGTTATTTGATGAAGATGCCTGGAGAATGCCTCCGGATAGAACAGTTCTCCGGCAAGAATGGTTTTCTTTCTGCTTCTGTCCGCGTAGAACGGAGCAATGCCCTGTTTGGTGGATCCGAACTTACCGTCGCCGAGACGTGATTCTTCCAGTTCGTCCAGGTCTCTGTGCCATGGAAACAGCAGAGAAGCCCATGAGCTGATCTTCAGATTGTCAGGAGTCACTGAAACGCCTTTTGACCGGACATCCTCGATCTCCTTCCATAGGTTCTCCGGGTCAAGAGCTACCCCGTCGCCCAGTATGTTCACAACGCCTTCCCTTAAGATTCCGGAAGGCAGAAGGTGAAGCGCAAATCTGCCTTTTTCATTCACCACTGTATGGCCGGCGTTTCCGCCGCCCTGATATCTGACCACGATATCATAAGACTCGGTAAGAAGGTCGACCATGCGGCCTTTCCCCTCATCGCCCCAGTTGATCCCTACGATAGCTCTGTTAGACATGGAAA
This sequence comes from Oscillospiraceae bacterium, assembly GCA_017828855.1. Taxonomy (GTDB): domain Bacteria; phylum Bacillota; class Clostridia; order Oscillospirales; family Ruminococcaceae; genus RUG11783. The sequence goes on from JAFZZV010000189.1 coordinate 879, forward strand.
GACACCTCTTTTTCTGTGTTATCAATTATCGAGACGGACCTCGCGGATCCATCCTTCAGGAGCAGGACGGTCGCCCTGCTGTATCTCTGTAAGAACATTTTTTATCCGCTGTGTGACACTTTCCTCCTGTGGGATCCCGCGGAAATATGTCAGGATGCTGCCGTGATCATCTATGCTCTCAACAGGAGATATCACGGCGGCGGTCCCGCAAAGCCCGCATTCGGCAAAATCAGCGATCTCATCCATCGCAATAGGTCTCTCCTCGGCTTCTATACCCAGATAAGATGATGCGACTTTAATCACGGAGTCTCTGGTGATGGAAGGGAGTATGGTATCGGATCTTGGAGTTACCAGCTTTCCGTCCTTTGTAATAAAGAAGATATTGGCGCCGCCTGTCTCCTCCACATAGGTGCGCGTCGCGGCATCAAGGTACAGGTTCTCGTCATATCCCAGGGCATGTGCTTCTGTAATTGCATATAGGCTCATGGCGTAGTTCAGACCTGCTTTTACATGCCCGGTACCGTGCGGAGCGACTCTGTCCAGATCACACACCCTCAATTTTATCATTCTGCTGAAATACTTTCCTACGGGAGAACCGAAGATGCGGAACTCGTACTCTGTGGCAGGTTTTACGCCGAGGACCGGATCGGTTCCTATCATAAAGGGACGAAGGTAGAAAGAACTTCCGTCTCCGTAAGGCGGGATGACATCGGCATTAGCTCTTACCACATCATCAACTGCCCTGAGGAACAGATCTTCCGGGTATTCGGGCATCGCCATCCGGCGGCAGGATTCTTTAAGTCTTGCCGCATTCATATCAGGCCGGAAAGTGATTATCCTTCCATCAGAGGTACGCCTAGCCTTCAGCCCTTCAAAAACGTTCTGCGCGTACTGAAGGACGCAGGCGCTTTCATTAAGGACGATATTAGGATCGTCGGAAAGGAAGCCCTCTTCCCACGCACCGTCACGGAATCTGGCTACATAGCGGTAAGGCGATGGACTGTAAGCAAACGCAGAATCGCTCATTATTATTTCCTCCTCCGTCAAGATAACAAAAACAAGACGTTTTCATTGTAAGAATGACACATTATAATGTAAAATACATATAATATAGTGCTATTCATATAATTTCTATATATTTACGGGGGGCAGAATGGATCTTAAAACGCTGTCGTATTTCGTTACTGTTGCCGAGGAACTGAACATCTCCCACGCAGCTGAGAAACTGAACATGAGCCAGCCTCCGCTGAGTTATCAGATAAAGAATCTTGAACAGGAACTGAACACGGTGCTGTTCATCAGAGGGAAGAGGTCTCTGCAGATGACAGAATCGGGACAGCTCCTTTACAGAAGGGCAAAAGAGATACTCAGTCTGGCAAACAAAGCTGAGGAAGAGATCATCTCCATGGGAGAAGGCATGAAGGGGACCATCTCCATCGGACTGGTGGAAGGAACGGCGCCTCATATTGCAGGCGAGTGGTTCGCAGGTTTCTACCGTCTGTATCCGAACGTGAGGTTTCGCATCCTGGACGGGAACAGTGACGATCTCGTGGATAAACTGAGGAGCGGACTCATCTCGCTCGCGGTGATCACTTCGCCGTGTGACGGACAGCTTCTGAACAGCTTCACAGTGGGCAAAGAGCCTATGACAGCGTTCATCCACCCAAGCCATCCGCTGGCCTTGAAAGAAGGCGACAGCCTTAGCGTGTCCAGCCTGATAGGAGAACCTCTTATCGTACCCAGCAGGAGAGCGGTCATCGACAACATATACCGCTGGTTCAGAGAGTTCAGGAGCGAGCCCACTATAGTATGCGAGATGGACAGCTATCTTGATGCCGCCGCTCTGGCGGAGCGGCAGATGGGCATCAGCATATTTCCGCAGACCGCATATGTTCCTAACTCATCACTGGTCAAGAAAAGGATAGAAGGGGACAACCGCACGATCGAATATCTCTTCGCGTGGAGAAAGGGACATCCGCTGCCCACGCTTGAAGAGCAGTTCATAGACTTCGTCAAACTCAGTACGGAGAGCAACACACAAAACTGAAAAACAGTTTCTGATAAAAGACGGACCCGCTCCGATGGAACGGGTCTGATTTGTTTTGAGGTGAACTGAATGTACAGCCGGTCAGTCTTTGAAGAGGACCTTGAGATAGTTCCAGAAGTAGTACGGTACCAGGTAGTCGGTATGGTAGTAGTCGGAGAGGGAGTACAGGATATTGTTTTTGCTCGGATCGGATCCGTAGGAGAAACAGTCCTGCTCGGTGAGAAGCTTGACCTGAAGACGCATGCCCGGACCGTCTCTCATTCCGCCGCTGGCTGCGTAGATGAAGAACGGAAGTTCGGGGTGTGCCTTGATCGGAGCTGTGATGTAGTCCACTATCTCCTCATCGGTGCAGGTCGGGAAAGGACCGCTTCCGGGAGGCATCGGCAGCGGCTTGTCGCATGAGATGCCGCCGCTCGTGGGACAGAACCATCTGAAATACTCGAAATCATAGTGGAACATCCTCCAGGTCCAGGCTGCGCCGCGGGAATATCCGGCAAATGCACGGTGGTCCCTGGTGGCTTTGATGCCTTCGTCAGATGGGTCTTCCAGCCAGGTGTTGAACCTCATCTCGACGGCGGGAATGATATCCTGAACTATCTCCTTGTAATAGTTGCCGGGGATCCCGGGAGTCCATCCGTCGCCTGCTTCGGCGCCGCCGGTCTGGATGCGGACATCTGCATCGCGCATGGGATCCATGTAATAGGTCACGAACACGATGATGCAGGGGTCCAGTTCTCCGGAGTCGAACAGCATGTCGAACATGTATTTGTTGCCGCCTATGGCGAACATCGCGGGCTCGCAGGTGTTGCCATGCTGGAAATAGAGCACATTGTACTTCCTGCTCCTGTCGTCCTTATCATAGCAGTAGGGCAGGTATGCATACGCTGTCTTGTTGTAGGTCTTCCCGTTTTCATAGACTGAAGTGGAGTAATCGATCCTTTCGACCGTGCCCATCCTTTCGGGCACTCCGGTCCTCAGATAGGGATTCTCCTCGAATACGGTTTCATAAGCCAGCACTTCGCCCGGCCTGGTGATCACTTTTCTGTATTCGCCCATTGCTTACCTTCTTTCTGTGTCTTGAGTGTAGAAAATCATCTGTATTTATGTTACCTCAGAATCGTATTATTATAAAAGAGACAGCTTAACACGGAGGAGAAAAAATGGATCTGGAAAAAATGAAGAGGAAATACGCGTACATGCTGGCTAGAGTCGGACTCAACGTCCAGCCAGGGCAGCCGGTCCTTGTGGAAGCGGCGATAGAAGGCGCGTCATTCACTCCGATATTTGCGGAGGAGTGCTACAAACTCGGAGCAGGCAACGTGATCGTCCATTACCTGGATGAACCCAACCTCAAGATAGCGTCCATGTACCGCAGTCTTGAAGATGTCCGCAGGGTAGAGGACTGGGAAGAGCTTCAGTGCCAGAAATATCTGGATGAAGGAGCGTGCTATATCAGACTGGAAGGAGTCAACCCCGCACTGATGGAAGACCTTCCGGAAGAGCAGGCTAACGCGATCTTCGCACATGTGGATGCGGTCAGGAACATCATGCGCAAAGCTTCCAGAGAGAAGCACTGTCAGTGGTGCATCGCCATGATCCCGACGCAGGAATGGGCGGATTACATCCTCAGGGATGTACCGGAAGAGGAGAGGCTTGAGCATCTGTGGGAGCTCCTGCTTAGACTTTGCTATATAGATGAGGACAACGACGTAGTTGAGACGTGGGAAGAAAAGACCCGCATCAGAGGCGAGAAGGGCAACACTATCGACTCCTATCACTTCACTAAACTTCACTACACTGCATCCAACGGCACAGATCTCACTGTTGAGCTGACGCCATATTCACACTTTGGAATGGGAAACATGAAGATGCCGCCCAATTTCATAAGGCACGCGGCGAACATACCCTCGGAGGAGATCTGTACCACTCCTGAGAAATACGGCACAAACGGCGTCGTATATGCGTCAAGACCGCTGATCCTCGGAGGCAAGAGCGTAGAGAACTTCGGTTTCCGCTTTGAGAACGGAAAGGTCGTCGAGGTACTTGCCGATGAGGGCAAGGAGATGCTGGAAGCTCTCGTCACAATGGATGAGAACGCCGGATATCTCGGTGAGTGCGCGCTTGTAGAGTATCATTCGCCTATCTCCATGAGCGGAAGGGTCTACTACACCACGCTGATCGACGAGAATGCATCCTGCCACCTGGCACTCGGAAGAGGACTCGGTATGGGCAGTCCCGATCCGAAGTACACTTTCAATGATTCGGTGATCCACATCGACTTTATGATCGGCACGGAGGACATGCATATTGTCGGAACTACAGAGGACGGCAGAGAAGTAGTCGTCTTCGACAACGGTGACTTTGCCATCTGATCCCGGGCGATACACATACGAAAATGCGGACCTTCTCTTAAGAAGATCCGCCTGTTTTTTTGTCCATCAGCCCTGAGCAAGTGCGAGAAGACGTGCGTGTTCCTTCTCTGCGTTCCTGAGTTCCACTTCTTCCGTCATTCCCCACTCGTTCCGGCAGCTGTCAACTATCCTGCCATAAGCTTCCGCTGCTTTGCTGTATTCACCCAGTATCTGCCATATGTCGGAGATCCCCTGAAGAGCGTCTATAAATCTTGGCCTATCGGTGTCTTTTTCATATGACAGTTCATAAAGGTCAACGGCTTTCCTGTAATCACACTTTTTTGCGTAATACTGGGCAGCTTCAAAGAGGATGCCGCTGTTTTCCGGACAGTTTCTGATAAGCCCTTCTATAATGCTGTCCGCGGTTTTCTCGTCGAATCGCGCAAGAGCGATATGGGCGGGATACACGCTGCACATCACGGGACTTGCGCCTTCGACTGTGCGAAGTTTTTCCAGGTATCTCTCAGCTTCATCGGCGCGGTGATCAGCAAGAAGATTGTCTATCAGGTAATAATAGGGGAGAGCCGTATCAGGGTTGGCATCAGCCAGTTCCCGGTAGAAGTTAATTGCATTGGTGTGGTTGGATATGTTCCAGTCCCAGACGTAATGCCTTTCAGCCTGCGCCAACATCCACTGACTTTTCTTTTCTGACGGCGCCATGCGGATGGATTCTCTGGCGTACTGTTTCACTTTCTGAGCCGCGGCATTCATCCTGTGCCAGTAAAGATATGCCATCAGATCTACGGCACGCTGTTTATGACCCTCGTCTGCGATCTGGGATCTGAGATATTCCTCGTATTCTCTGAACACGTCGTTAGGGAGATCGTCCTCTATGTCCAGACTGTTCTCTATACGATTCAGTCTCTGCTCAGAGCTTAGATCAAAAAGCTCATCGATACTTACTCCGAACGTCTCCGATATGGCGGGCAGGAGAGAGATGTCCGGCATCGCTACGGAATTTTCCCATTTGGAAACGGCCTGCGCACCGATTCCCAGTTTATCAGCCAGCTGCTCCTGTGTGAGACCTGCTTTATATCTTAGTTGCCTTATTTTGTTTCCGAGTTCCATTTTGTTTTCCTCCGGTATCGTTGTTCAGCTGACAATAGACATTGTACGGGAGGAACACGAAGCGGACAATAACTCCGTTTTCCAGTCGGGTAGCCTGTCAGGCGAGTTCTCAGTATTCCTTATTGGAGACGATCCTCACGCTTATCCGATAGGATACATACATGACAGCGAGCGACAGGACCGTCAGGACGACCGGCACGGTCCAGAAGTACGTCCCGCCGAGAGTCTCATCAAAAAACACCTTGATCTTTACCAGGGCGGAATGGCCGAGATCGGGCATGATGTCCTGCATCAGAACGACTGCCGAGGCAGTTATCGCACCTATGATTCCGTACGCGATCATCATCACAAGTCTGGCTTTTTCTGCGCCGTACTTCAGGTTGATCGGAGCCATGAAAGATACGAGGATGAGCATCACCGGGATTACGACAACTGCCGAGCGGATGTCGTCTGCGGGTACACCGCTTCCGTTCTTGACCAGCGATGTGACCTCGCACAGGATGATCCCCACAGCTGCGCCGCATGCTTCCATCAACAGGCACAGCAGATATTTCTCTCTGACATATCCCTTGCGGTCAGTGGGCAGGGTGAGCAGGAACGGCATGCCGTTGTCCGCCTGGTCGTATGAGATCGTGCTTATGCCGATGACGCCGGCCAGCATAACGGTGTACCCTACGATGAAAGCTCCCTGCATGGAGAAGCTCATCATCAGGCAGAGCATTATGTACATGAGCCAGGTCTTCTTCTGGCTGAAAAGCAGTCTCAGATCTTTTACCATCAGTCCTTTCACAGCAGTTCACCTCCCGCCATTATCAGGATCAGATCATCGATCGATCCCTTTTGTATCACGATCCCCGGACAGCTCTCCTCGTAGTATCTTCTGTCGTCCGCGAAACAGCTGTATCCGAAGTTCTCCTTTCTGACTGCGAGGATATGCTGCCTGTCAAGTGTTTCATACGTTTCCTCATCTACTCTCATGACGCCGTAGCTGTCCAGCAACCTGTCTGTCTCTTCGTGGAGTATGACTCTTCCGCTGTTTATCAGATAGATATCGTCACAGAGGTTCTCCAGGTCAGATGAGATATGAGAAGAGATAAGTATGGAGCAGTCCTCGTTCTCTCTCAGATAATCCCTGAGCATGTCCAGGATCTCATTCCTTGCTTCAACGTCCAGCCCCGCAGTGGGCTCATCCATGATGAGCAGATCGGACCTGTGGCTGAGTGCAGTCAGCACCCGCAGTTTAGCTTTCATACCGGTGGAGAATTCCTTGATCTGCTTGTCCTCAGGGAGCCCGAACCTTCCGCACAGACGCAGGAAACTCTCCCTGTCGGTATCATCGTACATGGCGGAAAGGATCTCCGCTACATCTCTGACCCGCAGCAGGCCGCTGAATCCCGATTCCGCAAGTGCGGCACCTATGCGCTTTCTGTCTTCCGCTGTGAGAGCCGCAGCGTCCTTACCCATGACAGATACTTTGCCGCTGTCGATCTTTATCAGACCGAGAAGCACTTTGATAGTAGTGGTCTTGCCGGCTCCGTTCCTGCCGACCAGACCGGTGACCTTACCTTTGGGTATCTCCATGGAGATGTCCAGCGTAAAGTCTCCGTATCTCTTGATCAGATTCTCTATTCTTACCATTTCAGTTGTTGTCCTCCAGGATTAGTTCCAGCATGGTCCTGATCTCATCGTCAGACATGCCTGCCGACTGCGCCTTCCTTACCGCGGAAGACAGTTCGTCCTCCGCCGACCTCCTTCTGGCTTCTGCAGCCAGCTGTCTGTCTGCAGCGTTCACAAAGGTGCCCTTGCCGTGTACGGTCGTGACGAAACCCTCCTCCTCAAGAAGATCATATGCCTTCTTGACCGTGAGAGAACTTATCTTGAGATCTGCCGACATGGAGCGTACAGACGGGAGTGCCTCCTCATCCGAAATGGTCCCGCTGATGATCATTTCCTTGAGTTGGTTGACCAGCTGCTCGTAGATCGGCACCATTGACTGGTTGTTGATGATAATGCGCATTTTCATTCACCTCACAAACAGCATACAACAGTATATAACTGATGTCAACAGTATATAACAGTTATATCAGCTCTCTCTTTGCCCTCAACAGCGGCACACTGTGCTGTATTGGGATGTTTGTGTTATCATTTCTGATGAAAATGACATTTACGGAGAACGTCTATGGAAGATCTTGTGAGGATCCGTCTTTCCGCAAGGGCAGAGAGGGAAATAAAGAACGGCTTCCCTTGGGCTTATGACACAGAGGTCACTGCGGATGAACAGCCCGGTGACGGAGACGTGTGTCTCGCGTACAGTGAGAAAGGCAAGTATATAGCGGCAGGATTCTATAATTCCGCATCAAAGCTCAGGTTCAGGGTATTGTCCGTGAATGCAAACGACAGGATCGATGAGCAGTTCTGGGCAAGAAGGATCAGGTGGGCCGTTGATTACCGCAGGAGGACAATGGGAGATGATTTCTCCTGCTGCAGGTTGATCTTCGGGGACGCGGATGGTTTCCCGGGTCTCACCGTTGACCGTTATGAGGATGTTCTCTCGGTCGAAGTCAACTGTCTGGGTATAGACAGGATCAAGGAGCTGATCTACAGCGAACTGCTGAAATACCTGAAAGAGACCGATGTGACGATCACATCCGTTATAGAGAGGAGCGAGGGCAGGAACCGTCAGCTCGAAGGATTGCCTGATCTTATCGGCTATGTCACGGTCCCGGGATTCGATCTCACTGAAAAGAGAGAAGTGATCATAACAGAGAACGGGATCAGGTACGCGGTGGACGTTGAGCAGGGGCAGAAGACCGGATACTTCCTTGACCAGAAATACAATCGGGCGGCAGCTGCGAAGCTGGCCGGGGGAATGAAGGTCCTGGACTGCTGTACTCACACCGGTGGTTTCGCTCTCAACTGCGCTGCTGCAGGAGCTGATTCGGTACTGGGCATAGACGTATCGCAGACTGCAGTGGATCAGAGCACAAAAAACGCTGAACTCAACGGGCTGAAAAACGTGTGCTTTGAGAAGCATGACGTCTTCGAGTTCCTGGAGAAAGAGCTTAAGAACGGACGCGGCAGATGGGACATGATAATACTTGATCCTCCGGCATTCACCAAGAGCAGGGCAACGGTCAGGAACGCAGACAGCGCGTATGAGGAACTTAACCTTCTTGCGATGAGACTGCTGCCCAGGGGAGGATATCTGGTGACCTGCTCCTGTTCCAGGTTCATGACACCCGAGCTGTTCATGAATGCGGTCTCGCGTGCAGCATATCGGGCAAAGGTCTCGCTGAAACTGATCGAAAGACGAGGTGCGTCACCGGACCATCCGGTTCTTATCGGAGCACCTGATACAGAGTACTTGAAGTGTCTGATATTCCAGGTCGTATAATATACGGCAGATATACGACAGGTATATAATGGGGAAGAGATTCAATATCGGAATAATGGCGCACGTAGACGCCGGCAAGACAAGCCTGACTGAACAGATGCTTTATCTTGCCGGTGCTGTGCGCAGTGCCGGAAATGTCGACGACGGTACTGCAACTACTGACTGGATGGAGATCGAAAGGAGAAGAGGGATCTCCGTTTCTTCCGCATGTGCGGAACTTAAGTACGGTGAAGACAGCATATGCATAATCGACACCCCGGGACATGTGGATTTTGCAGGGGAGGTAGAAAGGGCGCTGTCTGTTCTGGACGCGGCGGTACTTGTCGTAACTGCCGTGGACGGTGTGGAGCCATATACAGAGGTATTGTGGAATGCTGCACAGAAGACCGGAATACCGGTGATCGCGGTCATAAACAAGGTGGACCGCACCGGAAGTGATGTGTCCGCGGTCATGGCGGATCTCAGGAAGCTCACCGGAGGAAAGGCGGTCAGGGTGAACAGCGTTTCCATGGAAGGAGACCCGGAGTGCGAGGTGCACGCGCTCAGCGCTTCCGACAGGGAGGACATGCTGCTCGATCTTGCAGGGATCGACAGCGGCATAGAGGAGAGACTGTTTTCGGAAGAAGTGATAACCGATGCGGAGTGGAGATCGTCACTTTCCTCAGCTTGCAGGCAGAGAAATGCTGTTCCCGTCGTATGCACTTCCGCAAAGAAGGGACAGGGAATAGAAGAACTGCTTAAAGCCGTGACAGATTTTCTACCTGATTCGGCTGCCGGTGAGAGAGGTTCACTCTCAGGCAAAGTATTCCGCGTCATACATGATCCTGCCATCGGGAAAGTGTGCTTTGTGAGATTGTTCGGCGGAAGGATAAGCGTGAGGGATACCCTTACGAACACCAGAGGAGAACAGAATAAGGTCACACAACTCAGAAGATATACCGGATCCAGACACGAGGACATCCAGTCGTTCAATGCGGGGGAGGTCGCAGCGGTATGCGGTCTCACGGACTTTCGAAACGGAGACGTGATAGGTGATATCCCGGAAGGGAAGGACACCGTGATCGCAGAGACGATGCTGCTTGTAGGGGTCTCTCCCGACAGGGAGGAGGAAAGGCCTGCACTCCTGTCTGCACTGCAGGAGCTGACAGAGGAGGAGCCGCTGCTGGCACTGGATTATAATTCCGCCACGAGAGAGATCAGCATCAGGATCACCGGAACGATACAGAGGGAAGTCGTGGAGGATCTTCTCCGGGAGCGCTACGGACTGGGTGCCGTAATGACTGAGCCGAGGATCATATATAAGGAAACACCTGCAGCGTTCGGAACGGGCAAATGGGCGTATGTCATGCCAAAACCCTGCTGGGCAATTGTTGAGCTAACAGTGGAGCCGCTGCCCAGAGGGAGCGGCCTTGTGTTCCGCTCTGAGATAAAGGAGAATGTGCTTGCCAGAAGATATCAGCACCATGTGGAAGAGAGCGTGTACGAGACTGCTGCACAAGGCATAATGGGCTGGGAAGTGACCGATGCGCTGGTGACGCTCACCGACGGTATGAGCCACAATGTGCATACGCACCCGCTGGATTTCTTTGTAGCGACACCGGTGGCGTTCCTCAGAGCTCTGACCGATGCAGGAGTGACGCTTCTGGAGCCCTACATAAAGGCAGAGATGTCTGCTTCCGAGGATCTGCTGGGAAAGGTCATAGGAAGCATCGTGGACATGAGAGGAGAATTCGGACCGCCTCAGACAGAGAACGGAAGATTCAGACTGGAGGCAGTGATGCCTTTGTCTGCCAGCATGGATTTTCCGCTGAGATTCCGATCCATGACATCCGGCAGAGGTGCTTATTCATCCGCATTCTACGAATACCGGCCCTGTCCGGAGGGAGTGACTGATACACTTCCCAGAAAGGGTGTCGATCCGCTGGACCTACAGAAATGGATACTTTACAGAAGAAGTGCGATAGCGGACAGGGAATCCTGATGATTCCGACAGAAAAAGCGGTATATACGGAAGTGATCCGGATATACCGCTCTTTTTTTGTTCGCTGTTCAGAGATCCAGCATTCTTCTGACCCGCATCAGAGTCAGTCTGTTCCTCACAAGGGGTGAGTATCTGAGGATGGCGTCGGTATCAGCTTCTGTGACACCTATCTCTTCCAGAGACCTTTTTGCACCTATCATCTCAAGCATGCCGTATATCTCTTCCGCTGATGGAAGTGAGCCCACGATCTTTCTGATCTGAGGCCATTTCTCTGCGAGCGTTTCTTTGGTGAGAACTGACAGGCAGTCCGTACTGTTCTCGGTGATGATGGACTCTGCGAGATTATCTCCGAAGTAATCTCTGATGACTTCACCGGGAACGTCCTTGTAGTCCAGCACATGGGATGATATGTCCGCAGTCTCAGCCAGACGCTTGTATTCCTTTACCGCGACTATGGACCCGACTCCGGTCTTTTCTCCGTGCAGAGCCTGGAATCTGACATCCAGGGATGACGGACCCATTTCAATAAGGTGGGACACGTGATGCTCCGAGCCGGATGCAGGGCGTGAGTTGCCCATCATCTGCATTGCGATGCCGCTCATGACAAGGGCATAGGTAACTCTCTCGTAAGCTTCCGCTTCTCCGGAGAGGATTCCGGAAAGGCTCGCTACCACTGCGTCTGCAGCCTGTTGAGTTATCTCGGCTATGCGTTCACAATAGTATTCCCCGGTAAGAACATTGGCCATTTTCCAGTCGGCCAGAGCAGTGTACTTCGCAAGGATGTCACCGACGCCACTCCTGACAAGTTCCGGAGGGGCGTTCCTTATAACATCGGTGTCGGCGATGACGAAATCAGGTGCTACTGCCGGGAGAGTTTTCTTGAATCCGTGCCAGGTCATGGCAGCTACTGTGCTGCAGAAGCCATCGACGCTGGCACCGGTGGGGCAGGAGACAAAACGGATCCCGCGCTCGTGCGCGCAGAACCGGGCTACGTCGTGGACGGTTCCGCTCCCCACTGCGATGATTACTTCCACGTCATTCTCCAGGCGCTCCAGTACCCAGGCGGTGGAGATCTCGTTGGCGTGCAGGTCTTTAGGATCCATTATGAGGATCTGTTCTCCGTCGGGATGCCTGTCCGCCGTAGCGGCATAAGTGTTCTCGTCGAAGAGCACGCATCTCTTTCCGCCGGTCATACCGAACTTTTCCGCGTATTCCTCGAACCTGTAAAGAGCTCCGGATTCTATGACGACGGCTTTTGTCACCATGTCGTGGGATCTTCCGCAGCTGCATTCTCCGCTGAAAGCTGTGCTGTCTACGAACATGTCAGTTACCTCTCGCTTCTTTTCTTATATCTTTCAGCCTGTGCAGCAGACTGTCCTTTCCTCCGAAGAAGGAATACATGTCGCAGTATGCTTTGTACAGGTCTTCATATACGGCTGATGACCCGGTATTCGGGTGATACACTGTGCTGAAGGGCATGGCATATTTCTCAGTCAGTCCCGCAAGAGAACCGAATCCTTCTCCCGCGGCTGCAGCTCCCATTATGGCGCTGCCCACCGATCCGGTCTGGTCGCGGTCCACCACCAGCACATCCCGTCCCATCACGTCGGCATAGATCTGCATCATGAGGGGATTCTTGTGGGGAATGCCGCCGGTTGCGATCAGAGTATCGATCCTGACGCCGGAGTCCTCCAGCGTGTCGATGATCTTTCTGCACCCGAAGGCAGTGGATTCAAGCAGAGCCCGGTATATCTCCTCCGGAGTGGTCTCGGTCGTGAGGCCTGCGATGACGCCGGACAGGCTGAAGTCCATGAGAGTGGAACGGACTCCGTTCCACCAGTCGAGAGCGACGAGGCCGTTCTCGCCGGGATGCAAGCCGGAAGCCTTCTGCGTCAGCAGCTGCTGGACGGTCAGCTTCTTCTCTTCAGCCTCTCTGTGATACTCCGACGGGACCTGATTGTCTGCGAACCATGCGAACATGTCTCCTATGCCGGACTGCCCGCATTCATAGGTATACGTGTCCTTGAAGATGCTGTCATGCACGACTCCGCTTATGCCGTCAACACAGCTGAGAGTATCGCTCAGCAGCATCTCGCAGGTGGAGGTCCCTATTATCATCAGGAACTGACCGGGTCTTGAAACACCGCAACCGTACACAGTCGTGTGCGCGTCAACTCCCGCTGCGGCCACAGGGATCCCCGGGACAAGACCGAGAACGGCAGCTCCTTCTTCTGTCAGGATACCTGCGCGGTCACCGGGAAACACGATGTTTCTGGGATACTTATCGGAAAGACCGCGGAGCATCGGGGAGATGTTTTCAAAGAATGAGGCAGGGACATCTCCTGTTTCCTCCGAATAGTATGTTTTGAAGGCAGCACCGCAGTATCCTCTGGATTCTGTTCCGCAAAGCATTCTTACGAGCCAGTCGCCCACCTCCAGAATACGGTCAGATGCTTTGTAGAGTTCCGGTGATTCTATTGCGATCTGCATCGCCTTTGGCAGGAAATGCTCGCCTGAGATGTGTCCGCCAAACGGATCAAGCAGTCCTGAGCCGTCGATCTCCGCAGCTGCTTCTATCCTGTCAGCATATTTCTGGGCAGCGTGATGTTTCCACACCTTGATATATGAGTTGGGATCCTGTGAGAAACGGGGATCCTCGCACAGAGGCTTTCCGTCTGCGTCTATCGGCAGCATCGTCGATGCTGTGACATCAAGGCCGATGCCCTTGATCTGTTCCAGAGAGATTCCGGCACCCGAGACTGCCTTGCGAACGGATTCACTCAGCGAATCCAGATAATCCTGAGGTATCTGCACCGCCCAGTCCACTGCCAGCGGGATCCCGTTTGGCAGACGGTCGGTCAGTATCCCGTGTTCATACTCGCTGACAGCGGAGGACACTATCTCACCGCTGTTCAGATCCATCACCACCGCGCGGGCGGAAAGGGATCCGAAATCTATACCTATGGAATATCCCGGCATGTATCTTCCCCCATTGTTCTCTCTTAATAAAAGTATAAAACGAAAACAGGTCCGAAACAAAACAGTCCGGACCGTCTATGTCATCTTTTTGATCTCTCTTATGACTATCTCTCCCGGAGCGACACTGCATAGGCAGAAGAAGACTTCCACCCCTTCCGATACCGCTTCCCGGAAGGCCTGGGCGAATGCCGGATCCGTTTCCCCGTTCGGGAGAACTTCACTGAAGCATTCAGCCTGCAGCACGAATGCTATTCCCGCGTGAAAACCTTCCTTAAGGGATGCAGTCAGTTCTTTAAGATGTTTCGTACCGCGCTCCGTAGGAGCATCAGGAAAGTATCCCATCCCGTTTCTCTCAAGAGTGCATCCCTTGACCTCAAGGAGATACCGTTCTCCGGCACGTTCCATGTAGAAGTCGATTCTGGAGTTCCCATACCTGAATTCCGGACGGACAAGATCGAAGTCGCGGGAGTCTAGCCATTCTCGGACTGCGGCGTTCGGCGCCTGGCTGTCAATGTTGAAAAGTCCTTTTCCCGGTTTCTCCACAGAGACTAAGTCGTAGTGCGTGGAGCGTCCCGGACTGTCTGACCGCTCCAGATATACTTTGCTGCC
>JAFZZV010000190.1 GCA_017828855.1 Oscillospiraceae bacterium
AAGGAATACATCGGGGACCCGATAAGGGAGATAGAGCCCCGCGACATAAAGAGGGCGAACGACCAGATGTACCTGGCGTCCGCGTTCATGCTCATCCTGGGAATCCTGATAAGGATCGGAGTTCATTATCTATGTACCTGAAGCAGAAGAACCCTCACGGAGGTGACATATACTCCAATGACGTGCTGCTGGACATGTCCTCGAACATGAACCCGGCAGGAATGCCGGAGGAGGTCAGGGAAGCCGTCCGCGCGTCCGCGGATGGCTGCGAAAGGTACCCCGATCCCTACTGCAGGGACCTGAGGAGGGCTATCTCGGAGAGCGAGAGGGTGCCGCAGGACCGCATCATATGCGGCAACGGCGCCGCGGAGCTCATCTACTCCTACGCCTTCTGCCTGCCCAAGGACAGGCCCGCTCTCATAGTGTCGCCTTCCTTCTCGGAATACGGGTCCGCGCTGGAAGCGGCGGGAGTCGGTGTCAGGCACTATCTGCTCAGGGAACAGGACGGATTCCGGCTTACCGACGCGATCCTGGAAGAAGACATCACGTCTTACGGCTCGGTATTCATCTGCACTCCCAACAACCCGACGGGACTGACCGTAAGCCCCGGACTGCTCGGTAGGATCGCGCAGACCGGAGCCAGGGTATTCTGCGACATGTGCTTCCTGGACCTGACGGAGGATCCGGACAGATATGATATACCGTCTCTTATAGAGAGATATCCCAACGTGACCGTGCTCAAGGCGTTCACCAAGAGCTGGTCCATGGCAGGGCTGAGGCTGGGATATGCCATGACCGCGGACAATGGCCTGCTGGAGGAGATGTCGGAGAAGACACAGTGCTGGAATGTCTCTTACGTAGCGCAGCAGGCCGGCATAGCTGCGCTCGGATGCACAGACTGGCTCAGGAAGTCGGTCGGGATCATAAGCGCCCAGAGGGAAAGGCTCGCAAATGAGCTGACAGTTCTAGGGATCAAGGTATGGCCGTCCGAGGCGAACTACCTGATGCTGAGGACAGACACGGATCTTTACATAAAGATGCTGGAGAGAAAGATACTGGTCCGAGACTGCTCAGACTACGAGGGGCTCGGTAAAGGGTATTACCGGATCGCTGTGAAGACGGAAGAGGAGAACGGCATGTTCCTCAATACACTTAAGGAGATAATATAATGAGCAGAGCAAAGCCTTTGATGATACAGGGCACCATGTCCAATGCGGGAAAGAGCCTGCTTTGCGCGGCGCTGTGCCGCATATTCCTGCAGGACGGGTACAAGGTGGCGCCGTTCAAGTCGCAGAACATGGCTCTCAACTCGTTCATCACGGACGAGGGACTTGAGATGGGCAGGGCGCAGGTCGTCCAGGCCGAAGCCGCCGGGATAAAGCCCTCAGTGCTGATGAACCCGATCCTCCTCAAGCCCACGACCGACGTGGGATCCCAGGTCATAGTCAACGGCGAGGTGCTGGGCAACATGCCTGCGTCGGATTACTTCAAGTATAAGAAGAAGCTGGTCCCCGACATCATGAAGGCGTACGATACTCTGGCGGAGCAGTATGACATAATAGTCATCGAGGGAGCGGGGAGCCCTGCGGAGATAAACCTCAAGAGCGACGACATAGTCAACATGGGCATGGCCAAGATGGTCAACGCGCCGGTGCTGCTGGTCGGCGACATAGACCGCGGCGGCGTGTTCGCGCAGCTTTACGGCACCGTCGAGCTGCTGGAGCCGGACGAGAGGAAGATGGTCAAGGCCACGGTCATAAACAAGTTCCGCGGCGACGTATCCATACTCGACCCTGGTCTCGACATGCTGTATGACCTGGTTAAGGTGCCCTGCGCCGGAGTTGTGCCGTACGTGTACCTCGACATAGACGACGAGGACAGTCTCAGCGAGAGGCTGTTCGCAGGGGAGCGCAAGGAGATAGACATCGCGGTGGTGCAGCTGCCGAGGATCTCAAACTTCACCGACTTCTCACCTTTCTCGAGATTTGCCGGGATCTCGCTGAGATACGTTAAGACGGTCTTTGAGCTGGGCTCGCCGGACATGATCATCATCCCCGGTACCAAGTCCACTATATCCGACCTCAAGTGGATGAGGCAGACCGGCCTTGAGGCGGAGATACTCAAGCAGGCGTCCCGCGGCACACCGGTGTTCGGGATATGCGGAGGACTGCAGATGCTCGGAAAGACCATATCCGACCCGTACGGGACAGAGGGCGGCGGAGAGATCGCCGGAATGGGACTGCTGGACATAGACACGGTGTTCGCGAGCGAGAAGACCCGAACCCAGACGGAAGGCGTGTTCCCGGAGATCGGAGGCATATTCTCGGGTCTCACCGGGCTCAGATACCGCGGATACGAGATCCACATGGGACAGAGCGGCGAGTCATCAGCGGTGCTAAGGAACGGCAACGTCTACGGCAGCTACATCCACGGCATATTCGATGAGAACGGGATTGCAGAAGCCATCGCCAGGGCGCTGTACGAAGAAAGGGGCCTGGAGTTCAGCGAGGAGAACACGTTCGACATACACGCATACAAGGAGTCCCAGTACGACAAGCTGGCTGAGACGGTCAGGAAGTCGCTGGACATGGACCTCATATACAGGATCCTGGAGGAAGGCATATGATCCATCTTTATCACGGAGACGGAAAGGGAAAGACCACGGCTTCCGTGGGCCTCGCGGTCCGCGCGGCCGGAAGCGGCATGAGGGTGCTGTTCGTGCAGTTCTTCAAGAACGGAAGCTCATCCGAGATAGGCGTGCTCAGGACTATACCCGGGATCGATGTCCTGATCCCGGACGTCTGGTACGGAAGATACAGGAAGATGACCCAGGAGCAGCAGGAGGAGACCAGAAAGTGCTACACTTCCGTTATGAAGGACGTGGCAGACAGGGCGGGGGACTATGACCTGATCGTCCTGGACGAGGCAGTATCAGCGTACAGCCACGGGATGTTCGACAGCGAGAGCTTCCTTGAGACTCTTAAGAAATGGAAGGGCGAAAGGGAGGCGGTCATCACCGGACGCGACCCCGCACAGGAACTCAAAGACATCGCGGACTACGTGACCGAGATGAAGAAGGAAAAGCATCCCTTCGACGAGGGCATCATGGCCCGCAAAGGAATAGAATTCTGATCCGGAGAAGAACATGCAGTATTCGGAAGACAGGCTCAAGAGCCTTATAAACAGCGTAAAGGGAGCCGACGCGGCAGCGGAAAGGGCGGCAGAGGAACTTCAGGCAAGGCTGGCAAAGCCTCCCGGAAGCCTCGGCATGCTGGAGGAGCTCTCGGTCAGGCTCGCCGGAATGACCGGGAAAGTTAAGAACGAGCTCAAGGACAGATACCTTCTGGTCTTCTGCGCCGATAACGGCGTGGTGAAGCAGGGCGTAGCGAGCTCACCGCAGTCGGTCACTCTCGCGCAGACCATAAACCTTACAAAGGGCAAGACCGGCGCCGCGGTGCTCTCAAAGCGCTTCGGGGTAAAGATCAGGGTCTGCGACGTGGGAGTGAACGCCGAGATCAGGGATCCCGACGTAATAGACAGGAAGATCGCGTACGGGACCGAAGACATATCGGAAGGACCCGCCATGACCAGGGAGCAGGCTGTCAAGGCTTTGCTGATCGGGGCGGATCTCGCGGAGGAGACCGCGGATATGGGAGCGCAGGTCCTGGGCATCGGGGAGATGGGCATCGGCAACACCACCACTTCCTCCGCGGTGCTCTCGGTGCTGACGGGAAGCTCCGTCAGGGAGATAACCGGACGGGGAGCCGGTATAACCGATGAGGGATACGTAAAGAAGATAAAGGTCATCACCGACGCTATCGCGCTAAACGCTCCGGATCCGGAGGATATCGTGGACGTTCTATCAAAGGTCGGCGGCTTCGATATCGCCGCGATGGCAGGCGCATTCATCGGGGCGGCGCACAGCCGGATCCCGGTCGTTATAGACGGATTCATATCGATAGTCGCCGCGCTTTGCGCGTACAGGCTGTGCCCGGAGTCTGTGAACTTCATGATCACCTCCCATGCATCCTACGAGATAGGATACAGGAGGGCGGCAGATGCTCTGGGGCTGAGGCCACTGTTCGACCTGGGGATGAGGCTCGGGGAGGGCAGCGGATGTCCGATAGCGATGATGATACTGGATGCCGCATGCGCGGTCATCAACGACATGGCGACCTTCGAGGAGGCGGAGATAGACGACTCATACCTCGATGACATAAGGGACACCGACGCGTTCAGCGTGGAGGGAAGCAATACATGAACATATTCATCTCCGGCGGGAACAAGAACGGGAAGTCCGGATACGCACAGGACGCCGCGGTGAAGCTCGCCGCGGGAGGGAAGCTCTATTACGTCGCGACCATGATCCCGTATGACGACGAGGACCGCGTCAGGATAGACAGGCATATAGAGAACAGGGCCGGCATGGGCTTTGAGACGATAGAGGCGGGAAGGGACATACAGAAGGTCTTCGACACCGCCGACGAGAGCGGGACTTTCCTGGTGGACAGCACGACTGCGCTGCTTTTAAACGAGATGTTCCCGAACTCATATTCCGAGAAAGCTGACAGCGAAGCGGCGAAGCGCAGCATCGCGGGTCTTCTCGAGATCGCGGACAGGGCGGCGAACGCCGTTTTCGTATCCGACTACATATACTCAGACGCGGCGAGATACGACGAGTTTACTGAAGAATACCGCAGCTCGCTCGCGTCCATAGACCGGGCGCTGGCCGAAAGATGCGACACCGTGATCGAGGTCTGTGCCGGAAACCTTATCGTGCACAAAGGAATACTTCCATGAAGAGATATTTCCGCGCTTTCATCATGAGCATGACCATGTTCACTGTGATCCCCATGCCGTTTCGCATGTGGGACGACGAGAGCAGGCCATTAATGACCCTGTGCCTGCCGTTCGTAGGAGCTGTCACCGGGGGGCTCTGGGCGCTGACCGCATATGTGGCGGACGTCCTCGGCATACCGCTATTTCTCAAGGCAGCGGTGCTGTGCGCCTTTCCGTTCATCGTGACCGGCGGTATGCATATGGACGGGTTCCTGGACGTAACAGACGCCCTCCGGTCCTGGCGCGATGTCGAGGAGAGGAGGAGGATCCTCAAGGATCCGCACGTTGGCTCCTTCGCAGTGATGGACGCCGTCATTCTCGTGATGGCGCAGTTCGCGGCATTCTGCTCTCTCAAGGGCACGGAAAACATATTCGCGCTGATCCTTATACCCGTGGTGTCCAGGTGCATGGCCGCATTCTGCGTGACCGCGCTGCCTCCGATACCCACCAGCGAGTACTCGGGAAACTACAGGCAGGGAGTGAAGAAGCCGCATCTTGTCTTCATAGCGGTGGTCACGATCGCTGCGGCGGTGCTGGGCTTCGTGTTCCTGGGCAGGTCCGGATGGGTATCAACGGTGACAGCAGCGGGATACCTGCTGTACATGCACAGAGCCTACAGATCCCTAGGCGGGATGTCCGGAGACATCTCCGGATACGCCCTCATGTTCGGGGAACTGTGCGGCATCATAGCGTTCGCGCTGATCTGAAAGGGGAATAGAGCATGGATCTTATCATAGGCGGTGCATATCAGGGCAAGCTGGAATATGCAAGGAAAAGATACGGCTTTGATGACAACGAAATATACACCTGCACAGAGGCGGAAGGTATCTCGTTTGACAGGAAGTGCATCTACAAGTCGGAGGAGTTCGCCATGTGGTGCGTCCGAAACGTCATCGATGCCGTTGACTTCCTGGAAGAGCACAGAGCTGAGTGGAAGGACTGCGTGTTCATATGCGAGGACATCTTCTGCGGCGTGGTCCCGATGGGCGCCGACATGCGCGCCTGGCGCGAGATGACCGGAAGGATGTGCTCATATCTTTCCTCGAATGCGGAGCACGTCATGAGGGTGTTCTGCGGACTGGAGCAGGTACTGAAATGAGGCTGGTCATTATAAGGCACGGCAGGACCGATGCCAACGAGAAGCACCTGTACTGCGGAAGCACCGATGTGCCTCTTTCGGATAAAGGTAAGGAAGAGCTCAGGGACATGAAAAAACGCCCGGGATACCCGGACGTGTCGGATATGAGGGTCGTTACCAGCGGAAAAACAAGGTGCACCGAGACTGTAAAGATACTGTTCGGGGACGTTCCCGTGGAGGCGGATCCGGACTTCTGCGAGATGGATTTCGGTGTCTTCGAGATGCGCTCATATGAGCAGATGAAGGAGGACCCGCAGTATATCGAGTGGATAACCGGCGACAACGAGTCCAACCTCGCACCCGGAGGAGAGAGCGGGGCACTGATGACCGCGAGGGTCATAAGAGGGCTTGAGCGCCTGATAAATGACGGAAGGGACGCGGTTCTCGTCACGCACGGCGGTGTCGTAGCTGCGGTCATGGCGTATCTTTTCCCGGAGGAGAACAGGAACAGGTACGAGTGGCAGCCGCAGTGCGGCGGAGGATATGACATCGATACCACAGACCGGTCATGGAAGGCGGTCCCTGACACGGAATGATCAGTCAGCCATGGCAAAAACGGAGCTCAGTGCGTCAAAAGACAGCTGAGATCCGCAAAGAACCTGAAGTGCAGAGCTTAGTGCAACAGTAGGACCTGGTTGCAAAAAGTCATGCAAGAAAAGCAGGGAAAAAGATAAAAAAACTCAGCGAAGTTGCAGTTACTATTGATTAGCGGAAAAGGAAACCGTAGAATCAAGGCATAAACTAAACAGTTGTGCAGGCCAAAGCGGGCGGCGAATAGAGGGTGCAAAACTAAACGCCACCTTGTTTAAAGAGTAGAAGGGACACTATTCGGCTGACAGCAACGTTTAGGTTATATGTTTATTTGATGAGATGCGGTTTGAGAACGACCGCATCTTTTTCAATATGGGACAAACCGAAATTCAGGAATTTCAGGTAAACGTCCGGAGCAAGGAAAGAGAGCATGTCCATAGGAGACTTGCCGTTGAGAGACTGCTTGGGTGACGAATCAACATGCGAAACAGCGAGATTCAGTTTCTTTTGAGAAGTGAGTCCCAGGGCACGCAGGTTCGTTCCTTTAGGCAGGATATATCTAAGTTCCACATGAATGTTCTCGATGCTGCCTTTCTGACTGGAAGCCATAGGATCGCAATAGAAGATCCTGGTACGTCTGCCTCCATGACCATCTGACTCAAAACGGTCAGCGAGAGTGAATTCAGAACCTCTGTCAGTGAGGATGACGCCGACTTCTCTGCGGAACAGTTCAGGACCGAGTAAGGAGTAGAGGATATCCACACCTTTGACCATAGAATCACCGTCCTTCTTGTCGTGGAGGACAGCAAAAAGCAGACCGTATCTCAGGAACTTAAAAGTCTGTATGAATGGCCCGCTTGATTCATCATTGTAGATCGTGTCCATCTGAACGACAGCTGTATCAGGTTCCAGATCAAGGAACTCAAGATAATCCGTATACTTGCGTCCCTGGAGATATTTGTAGTCATTGCGTTTCTTGTATTCGTCTTTTTTCTTCTTTGGAAGTTTTCTGGATACTTGTCTTCTGAGATCCAGCGGTCCGATATCGAAGTGTTCCAGAACTCCGTCCTCGATGTAGTTATAGAGAGTTCTCTCTGAAATACCGAGTTCAGGATGGCTCTGAATGATCTGATAGGGTGACTGGCCTTTTCTGAGAAGAGGTCTGATGGTATCCGCAATATTGCGTGCTTCCTCCGTGGTCAGATCTGCACCTGCACGCGAATCAGACAGAGTGTGCTCATACTGCTTCTGTGCAGTGACAGCCTTGTAGAAATACTTGGTGTATCTGCAGCTGCTGAATCTTGAACACCCATTACAGGCACCGGGAGATCTGTCTCTGCGGCTGCATTTGAAAAGAACAAAGTCTTTGCAATCAGGACCTTTACAGAAATATCCGGGCCTGCAGGTTTGATACTTAGCACAGTCACAAAAGTAAGAAGACTGCCGTACCAGTGTCCGGTGAGCTTTTATCTCACGGCCAATAGTGGACTTGTTCTTGCCGAGAGTATCAGCTATTGCAGCCTGAGTGGAATCATTACTGATCCCGATCTCGATGATCTTGCGTTCTTCCAAAGTCAGATGCTTATTACTGTTGCTGGTCGACATAAAAAACACCGTTTCCTTTCTGCTGTCAACCGTAGTTCAAATATCTGACTTTTGTATAAATCATTGCAAGTTGCGGAGCTGCAGGTCTAAGAGCAACTTCGACCCCGTCACTGTTGCACTAAGCTCTGCACTTCAAGGATCCGCAAAGAATGAGTGCCGGCTCTTCACAGGGAACGGAGCCCGATGGTATAATGCCATAGCGCTTCAGGAAGAAGCGCGAAAGGAACTGAAGTTCCTCGGGCATATCTCATTACTATTTTTAATTTTTGCATGTTCAGAAGACATGTCATCGTCCAGAAGGATGGCACGTCTTCTTTTTTTGTTAAAAACCGCTGAAGACGGCAGAAAGAAAGGAAGAAGAATGTCAAAGATCATAGCAGGACACGAACTTGCTCCGGGAAAGACCGTCAGGGACTACTGCCATGTGGAAGGGACCGGGATAGACGTACCGTACGTGCTGCTCTGCGGCATGCAGCCGGGCCCGACAGTGCTGATCTCTGCGGGGATACACAATGCCGAATACGTGGGCATCCAGGCGGCGATAGAGCTGACAGATGAGCTCGATGTAAGGGAGCTCCGCGGAGACCTGATCATCATCCCGCTGTGCAACCGCTCCGGATTTGAGCACCGCACCATGTCCATGGTCTATGAGGACGGCAAAAACCTGAACCGCGTATTCCCGGGAGACCCGGAGGGGACTGCGGCGGACCGCCTGGCATACATGTTATTCAACACATTCATCAAGAACTCGGATGCCCATATCGACCTCCACTGCGGGGACGGCTATGAGACCCTCATGCCGTTCGCATATTACGTGGGCGATACTCCCGCTGAGGAGACGTCCCGCAGGATGGCGGCCTGCGTCGACACAGCATACTGCGTGCGCTCCCGCACTACTACGGGAGGCGCGTACAATCTTGCTGCCGTCAACGGGATACCTAGCGTCCTCATCGAGCGCGGGCAGCTCAGCCTGTACCCCCGGGAAGAGATCGACGCCGACAAGGCAGACGTCCGCAACATACTGAAGTGCCTCGGGGTGCTCGAAGGCGAAGCCGTATCATATCAGAAGACACAGCTCAGGGAGTACGACGACGTATCTCCCTGCACCGGATTCTGGTACCCGGAAAAGAAGCCCGGAGACACTTTCCGCGCAGGCGAGAAGCTTGGCGAGATCCGCGACTGCTTCGGAAACTGCCTGTTCACCGAATGTGCGGAGCAGGACGGCATGCTGCTGTATCAGTGTGCTTCGCTCAATATACTGGAGAAAGGACCGATGATCGCCTATGGTGTCACAGAAGGACCTCTCTTCTGAAAACAGGTCGTACTGGACCGGACGCGCACCGGGGTATTCGGAGGTCAACAGGCAGGAGCTCTCCACACAGCAGAGACAGAAGTGGAGCGGCTGCCTCAGGGAAGAGATAGAAAGACGCTTTCCCGGAATACCTATGCAGGATCTGCGCGTACTCGATGTGGGGACAGGGCCGGGCTTTTTTGCGATACTGCTGTCCCAGATGGGCTGCAGCGTGACCGCGGTGGATATGACTCCCGCGATGCTCGACGAAGCCCGGAAGAATGCCGGGGAGCTGGCTGATAGCATCCGGTTCCTTGAGATGGACGCGCAGACGCTGGAGTTTCCCGACGACAGTTTCGACCTGGTGGTCAGCCGGAACCTTACCTGGGATCTTCCGGATCCCGCAAAGGCCTATGTCGAATGGGCAAGGGTACTGGCACCCGGCGGAATGATGCTCATTTTCGACGCGAACTGGTACGCATATCTTTTCGACGAAAAGGCGAGGGAAGCGTATGAGCGAGACCGGATAAACAGCGCCGGAAGCGGCATCGGAGACCAGAACGTCGGGGAGAACTTCGACGTGATGGAGGACATTGCGAAGCAGCTCCCGCTCTCGGGAGTCCACCGCCCGCAATGGGACATCGCACAGCTCGTCTCATGCGGACTTACAGCGGAAGCAGATGAAAATGTCTGGCAGCGGGTTTGGTCGGATGAGGAAAAGATCAACTTCGCCTCCACGCCTCTGTTCCTCGTCAGGGCGTACCGCTGAAAGGATCTTCTGCCGATACCTGTCTCTGTTCCCGATTGGTTGACAACATATCCGTATCATGACATTATATTTCTGTACAAAACAGAATATAGTGTCGGAATACGGTTTGAAAGGTTGTAAGCTGAGTAGATCAATTGCAAATTCGGTTCGAGTCCGAAACAAACACCATTACTGTATTTGGATAAATGCTTTCCCGGGAAGAGTTATGTCTTTTCGGAGAAGCGATGTTTCATAAGTCAGGAAACTGCCGTATTCCGTCGTTTACACTTTATTGGTGATAAGAGTGCAGACGGACGAACGGCGTATAATACGCGC
This sequence comes from Oscillospiraceae bacterium, assembly GCA_017828855.1. GTDB lineage: Bacteria > Bacillota > Clostridia > Oscillospirales > Ruminococcaceae > RUG11783. The sequence continues at coordinate 10,489 of JAFZZV010000190.1, forward strand.
CTGAAAGGTTCGGTGCACTCTTTTTGTTTTGTGCATGCCGGTGCATAAGACCGGGACCCGGACGGCACAGCAAGTCACGAAAGGCACCGGAAAACATGGAACCTATAAAAGACCGCGTCATAAGGTACTGGTCGCGGCGGGCGGAAGGATTTGAGGAGCAGCGCCTGCACGAATATGACAGCGATAAAAAGGAGAGATGGCTGGCTGAATTCGACCGCTATCTTCCGGCGGACAGGAAACTGAATATCCTGGACATCGGGACCGGCACCGGTTTCTTCGCCTGCCTGCTGGCAGAGCGGGGGCACGATGTCACCGGAATAGATCTCTCGCCCGAGATGATAAAACACGCCGCGCATATGGCCGGTGTGCTGGGAGCAGATGTAAGGTTCCTGGTCATGGACGCTGAAACACCGGATCTTCCGTCAGAGAGTTTCGACGCGATCGTAACCCGCAATCTCACCTGGACGCTTCCGGATATGCAGAAGGCATACCGCGAGTGGTACAGGCTCCTTAAAGACGGCGGGGTGCTAATAAACTTTGATGCCGACTACAGCGCGGCACTGGAGAAGGACGATGAGCCGGAACTGCCCGAGAACCACGCGCACAAGCTGGTCCCGCAGGAGATGAAAGCTGAGAACGATGCTATCACTATGGAGATCGGTTCACTTCATCGCCCGCGCCCGCAGTGGGACGTGCAGCTGCTGACCGAGACCGGATTCTCAGAGGTCACGGTGGACACCGAAGTATACAAAAGAATATATGCGGAGATCGACGAGTTCTACAATCCCGTCCCGATCTTCACAGTGGCGGCTTACAGATAGGCTGCCGTATCATATCAAAACAGAATACATGCGCTTTTCCCGGCAATCAAATTTGCACATGGAAGGGTCAAGCCCCACGAGCAGGTCACTGTCGGAGTCTCAAGGCTCCTAGTCAGATACATGGGGAAAAGCGACACACCGTTCCAGCGCAATGTGTGTGATCATTGGCCACAGGTCATTACTATGCGCGGAACCGTTTTAAAGGTACCGCGCATTTTTGTGCCGGTTCCCGGGATGAGAGTATCAGGCAATACCGGTGTACGCCGGCACTGCCATAACAGATACGGATTTAGTAAACAACGGCTTCATAAAGCCACGATAATGGAGGCAAAAATGAAAAAGCTCTTAGCGCTCATGATCGTCCTTGTTCTTGCCCTTTCCCTGGCTGCCTGCGGAAAGAAAGAAGAGGACGGCACACCCGAACCCGAAGCAAAGATCCTCCGCATCGCGGAGAGCTTCGCATACGCCAGTCTGGATGCCCACAAGGACTATCACGGCTGGTACACCTCGATCTACGGCATGACCGAGACGCTGTTCAAGATCGGCAACGACCTGTCGGTACAGCCTCTGCTTGCGACCAAGGCCGAGACCAGCGAGGACGGTCTGACATGGACTATCACACTGGACCCCAAGGCCAAGTTCTCAAACGGCAAGGCGGTGACCGCCGACATGGTCATCCGCAACCTGCAGAGGGTCGGTGAGGTCAACGACAGCTACCACGATGTCAGCGCTTACGTCTTCACCAAGATCGACGACACGACCTTCACTATCACTACGGACAGTGTCTATCCCACACTGCTCACCGATAAGCTGGCCAGTTCCGCTTTCGGCATCATGGACCTTGATTCCGGTGACCTGGACAACGCTCCCGTATGCACCGGCCCCTTCAAGGCGAAGTCCTTTGAGCCGGAAGGAACAGTGGAAGTCGAGAAGAACGAGAACTACTGGAACGGCACCGTCAAGCTGGACGGAGTCGTCTTTGAGTACATGAGCAACGACGAGAGCAAGCTCATGGCCATGCAGAGCGGAGAGATCGACGGCTATTCCAGCGTCACCGCGGCCGCGAAGCAGATCTATGAGGCGGATTCTTCCCGCTACAAGCTGACAGTCATCCCCGCCACGAGGCTGCAGTTCTATGTCCTCAACAAGAACACCCTCAGCGACAACGTCAGGAAGGCCATAAATCTGACTGTCGATTGCCAGGATATCGCTGACTATCTCGGCGGCACAACGTCCCCGGCGGTCGGACCGTTCGGAGCATCCGCTCCCTACGGCCAGGTAACGAAGCCCGCTGTCGACACGGCGGCTGCCGAGGCGGCTCTGCAGGCTGATGGATATACCAAGAATTCCGACGGCATGTATGAGAAGAACGGCAAGCCCCTGACTATCAAGGTGTGCTACTATTCCGCCCGCAGCCTCGATACAATCGCCACCATCCTCGAGAGGCAGTTCAAGGCGGTCGGCATCGGCGTTGAACTCGTGGGAACGGAGGATGCAGACAGCACATACCGCGTCACCGGTGACTACGATCTGGCTCTGTACTGCATGATCGCGGACAAGTCCGGAGACCCGTACTACTGCATCAACGCGCTTTACCGCAAGAACGGCGACTGGGCTCTCGCCGGCTTTGCCAACGACGAGTGCGAGGCGCTCATCGATGAGCTCAAGGGAGAGACCGATATCAACAGGCGCGCAGAGCTCGCGAACCAGATCGTCCAGATGACCATAGACGACAACGCATTCGGCTATATCGGCCTGTTCAACAAGACCACAGTATCCGCACCGAGCGTCGTGAACATCGGAGAGAACAGCCCCTTCGACTTCTATGCCGTGAACGCAGATACAGACAAATAGAGTCATTACCGGTAAGATCACAGCCGGACAGCATGGAGCCGGTGTATGCCGGCTCCATGCCTTATCAAAATAGATATCAGGTGAGAGAAATGGCTAAGTATATCGGAAAGCGTATGATACACCTCGTAGGGATCATGATAGCGCTGAGCTTTCTGACGTTCCTGCTGATGTATCTTGCTCCCGGAGATCCCGCGGTGAAGAAACTCAACGCGCAGGGCATCGCCGTGTCGCCGGAGGTGCTGGAAGCCGTCCGAAAGGAGATGGGCCTTGACCGGCCGTTCTTCGTGCAGTACGGCGACTGGGCGCTCAAGGTGCTGCGGGGAGATCTGGGAGAATCCTATAAGGACGGCTTGAGCGTGGCGGACAAGCTTGCCAAGGCGCTGGGCTACACCGCCCAGCTGGCACTGGGATCCATGCTCATCTCGCTTCTGATCTCGCTCCCTCTGGGGATGCTGACAGCCCTGAAGAAAGACAGCTGGCTGGACTATGTCATCCGTTTCTTTACCTTTTTCGGCAACTCGATGCCGAACTTTCTTATCTCGGTGCTGCTGATGTACTTCCTGTGCGTCAAGGCGCGGCTGCTGCCTGTCGTGGCAGACCGGAGCCTTAAGGGACTGCTGCTGCCGGCGGTGGCGCTTTCGGTGCCGATGTGCAGCAGATTCATAAGGCAGTTCCGCGCGGAGATCCTGGAGCAGCTCAGCCGCAGCTACGTCAGCGGAGCGGTAACGCGCGGCGTGAGATCCCGCTATATCCTCTTCCGAAACGTGCTGCACAACGCGTCGATATCCATACTGACGATCGTGAGCCTGACGCTCGGCTCTCTCTTCGGGGGCAGCGTCGTCGTCGAGACCATCTTCCGCTGGCCGGGACTCGGCAAGCTCGCCATGGATTCGATCACCTACCGAGACTATCCGGTCATACAGGGATTCGTCCTTTTCACCGCGGTTGTATACGTCATGGTCAACCTGTTTACCGACATCGCATACCACTGGATAGACCCGAGGGTGAGGGAGGACTGATGATGGACATACTTGTTGACAAGTCGCCCAGAAAAGGTGCGAAGACAAGACTGACCTTGTTCCTTATCCTGGCGGGGATACTCGTGGTACTCAGCGTAATAGCGCCAAAGCTGGCGCCCAATGATCCGTACGAGATCAGCTCCGCCAATATCAACGCCGCACCAAGTGCGCAATACCCGATGGGCACCGACCGGCTCGGACGCTGCGTGTTCTCGAGGGTGCTTATGGGGGCAAGGACCTCCATATTCTCGGCGGTGGCGCTGGTGGCCATAACCTTCGTGATAGGCTCGCTGCTCGGAATGGCGTCAGGCTGGTACGGAGGGATCGTTGATACGCTCATAATGCGCTTCGCGGATATCCTTCTCGCGTTCCCGCAGATGGTGCTCGCCATAGCAGTCGCCGGGATACTCGGCGGAGGCATGTTCAACGCGATGCTGGCCATGGGGATAACGGGATGGACGATATATGCGAGACTTGCCCGCGCGCAGGTCCTCGCACTCAAGAGAGAAGCTTTCGTGGACGCCGCGAGACTGTCCGGATGCAGCTCCCTGGCGATCATGTTCAGGACGCTGCTGCCTAACATGCTGGGCCCGATGATCGTCAACGCCTCCATACAGATAGGTTCCATGATGGTAGGCATAGCGGGCCTTTCGTTCCTCGGCATCGGGATCAACGAGCCGCAGGCCGAGTGGGGCAGCATGATAAACAACTCGAGGGCCTATATCCAGCTCGCGCCATGGGCGGTGCTGGGGCCCGCCATAGCCACTATAATCACGGTCATGATCTTCAACTATCTCGGAGACTGTGTGCGTGACGTCATGGATGTGGAGGCGGGAGAATGAGAGAGAACATACTTACCGTGACCGGCCTGCAGGCGGGCTACGGCGGAAAACCGATGATAGACGACGTCACATTCTCCCTCGGAAGAGGAGAGATATTCTGCATCGTCGGAGAGAGCGGCTGCGGAAAGAGCACGCTGCTCAAGGCGCTCCTCGGCACGACTCCCGGACTGAGGATCACGTCCGGCAGCATCAGGCTGGAGGACACAGAGCTCACGCAGCTCCCCGACGCGGAGCGCAGGGAGCTGTGCACCGAGAAGATGGGGATGGTGTTCCAGAACCCCGGAAGCTCGTTCAACCCCATCAGAAGCTATAAGAAACAGTTCATAGAGACTCTCAAGAGCCACGGGAGATACGATAAGGACGCTTTTCCGCAACAGGTGGAGGAGGCGTTCGGGAAGCTGGGCCTTAATGACGTAAAGCGCATCATCAACAGCTGCCCGTATGAGATGAGCGGAGGAATGAATCAGCGCATTGCGATGGCGATCATGCTGATCCTGGGCCAGGACATCCTGCTGGCGGACGAGCCCACCAGCGCCCTTGACGCCACTATCCAGAAACAGATGGCGGAAGAACTGCGCCATCTGAGAGACGTGAGCGGGATATCCATGATCATAGTCACCCACAACCTCGCCCTCGCGGAATACCTGGGAGACAGGATAGCGGTCATCTATTCCGGCCACATAGCGGAGCTTGGAGACGCCTCAGAGGTGCTCAGCCGGCCGGTGCATCCCTACACGAAGAGCCTGATAGAAGCGATCCCGACGCTGGACGGCAGGATGCCGACGGGACTTCCCGGAAGCCCGCCGATGACTGGGCCGGAAGAGAAGGGATGCGAGTTCTGCCCGCGCTGTCCCGTTGCGTGCGGCGGATGCAGCGAACTGGAGTATTCGCTGCGAGATATAGGCGACGGACACTTCGTATCCTGTCCGTACGCGAAAGGAGGCATCCGATGAACCTGCTGGAAGGCAACCATATAAGCAAGAACTATTCCAGAGGCGATTCCTCGGTGAAGGCGCTCATAGACGTCAGTTTTCATCTGGCAGACGGCGAGATACTGGGGATCGTGGGAGAGAGCGGAAGCGGAAAGAGCACGCTGCTGCGTCAGATCAGCGGACTGGAGGCTCCGGATGAGGGAGAGATACTCCTGAACGGCAGGCTGCTGTCCCCGAAGCGCACCCGTGAGGAATACAGCACCATGCAGATGATTTTCCAGGATGCCGTGGGCTCCTTCCATCCCCGCCGCACAATAAGATCCTCCATAAGGGAGACGGTGCACAACCTGCGGGGCAGAAGCGTCGAGCCGGATCTGGAGTCGCTGTGCGCCATCGTAGGACTGGACCCGGTCCTTGCCGACCGGTATCCCAGGAATCTCAGCGGCGGACAGTGCCAGCGCTTCGCGATAGCCAGAGCATTGGCCGTCGACCCGAAGATCCTGCTGTGCGACGAGGTCACCAGCGCGCTGGACGTATCATCCCAGGCGCAGGTCCTAAAGCTCATATCAGACATCTGCCGGGAGAGGCATATGTCAGCCATATTCGTGTCTCATGACCTTGCGGTGGTGAGCTGCATCTGCGACCGCGTCATGGTCATGTATCAAGGGCGTGTCGTGGAGGAGGGAAAGGCGCGTGACGTGATAGATCATCCGCAGGACGAATACTCACGCAGGCTGATCTCGTCCGTGCTTGAGATCAAAAAGGAAGAAGCGAACAGTTAGCTATTGCTAACTAACTTAAAAGCTGATATAATATCTTCGACAAAAACGGAGGAAAAATAATGAAGAAGACATACAAGGTAGAAGTGGACTGCGCCGCCTGCGCCAACCTGATGGAGGAAGCGGCAAAGAAGACCCCCGGGGTGAAGGACTGCACCGTCAGCTTCATGACCCTCAAGATGAAGGTCGAGTTCGATGAAGGCGCCGATCCCGACGCCGTCATGAAGGACGTCTACGCCAACTGCAAGAAGGTCGAGGACGAGTGCGAGATCTATCTCTGAGATATAGCGCATAGGCCGGGACAGCGATACTGCCGTACCGGCCTGTTTTTTCTGAAAACACCGGCGGATCCGCTGGAAAGGATAGTTTGAGATGAACAAGAAGCAGAAGAAACTTCTGTACAGGATAATCGCGGCGGCGGTACTTTTCGTGCCGCTGTATCTGATATCCGAGGGGATAGTGCAGAACGATATCCCCGAATGGGCGGTGTTCCTTTTCTTTTTGATACCGTATCTGATCGTCGGTTATGACATACTGCGCAAGGCATTCAAGGGCATCATGAACAGGCAGGTCTTCGACGAGAACTTCCTCATGACCGTGGCGACGCTTGGCGCCATCGTCATGGGCGAATACGGCGAAGGCGTCGCGGTCATGCTGCTCTACCAGATCGGGGAGCTGTTCCAGAGCCTTGCCGTGGAAAAGTCCCGCAGGAGCATCACCGGCCTCATGGATATAAGGCCCGATTACGCGAACATCGAGACTGACAGACAACTCGAGCAGGTAGATCCCGATGATGTCGAGATCGGTACAGTGATCGTCGTCAAGCCAGGAGAGAAGGTCCCGATAGACGGAGTCGTTGTCGAGGGATCTTCCGCTCTGGATACTTCGGCGTTGACAGGTGAGAGCGCTCCCCGCAGCGTGGAAGTCAATGACGACGTGTTCTCGGGTTCCGTGAACCTTTCCGGGCTGCTCAGGATCCGCACCACATCGGAGTTCGGCGAATCCACCGCATCCAGGATACTGGAACTTGTGGAGGAAGCGGTATCCAACAAATCCAGGAGCGAGAACTTC
>JAFZZV010000191.1 GCA_017828855.1 Oscillospiraceae bacterium
AGGTCCGAAACAGTGTATCCGGCCCAGCGTTTGTATCCGGCCAGAAAGCTGACCATCTCGTCTATCACTCTGACATAACCGTAGGATTCAGCGTCGGTAGTGCTGCCGTGCCACACCTCGCTGCAAGCGTGGTCGTTGATGAAACTCTCTCCGGGTTTGGGCTGCTGTCGGTATACTCTGCAGAAGCCGTTCCTGAGATGCTCGTCCCGGACGTTGTTTGCTGTCTTGAAATAACGAACGGTGTTTGACTCGCCGTCATCGATCACCACGGTCGGGATATGGACCCTGGACCTGGGGATCTCGGGAACACTGTCGGACGGCCCGTTTCCGAGGACCTCAAGGAGCTTTCCGTCCAGCTCCGTGCTGCCCCAGGCACCCCATCCCGCGAGAGTCTCGCAGTGAGTGACTGCGAACAGGGCTGCCGGAGCCGCACCATCACCAAAGCCCAGACAGTAGATGCCAGGAGCGTTGGACTGGAAGTACCTGTTAGACCTCATCTCGGCGAGCGCTCTGACACCGGTCTCAAGCTCGAATCCCGGGTCATCGTTCTTCCAGCCGTCAGGTGCCGGAAGGAAGAACGCGGTCATGCTGTTCTTCTCGCACGTCACTTTCCAGTTTCCCTTATCAAAGAACTCCTTCGGGTCTTCTCCTCCGGGAATGAACACCAGGACCATGTTCCAGGCGGATTTCGCGGTGGAAGGGATATAGCAGACCATCTCTCTGACATTTCCCGATTCGTCCTCGATGGGAGCGTCAAAGAGACCGATGAACACATTGCGGTAAGGGTCCATTCTGTCGGCATCCGGATACGGCGGTGAAGGAGGATCCTGAGGCAGCGGATTCGGTGCCCTGAAACGCTTCAGAGCGGGATCCAGCTGAGGATGAGAATAGTCCATGTTCTTCTCCTGTGAACGGAATGATGTCGTTTTTTTCAGTATATCATTGCACATGACGTGTATGCATTTGTGCAAAAGCAAGAAAAGAAGCAGAGGCTTTTGTGCCATCTGCTTCCTGAAAGAGGGGCGTATATCGGAGACTGGTTATTCACAATCCGGACTTTCCGGTCAATTCCTGCCGTGTTTTCCTCCGGAAGAGGAATTCGGATTAGTGAAACTTAGACCCAGAGCGTCGGCTACAGCTTCCAGTATACCGTTTGAGGAGAATGTAGCTCCGCTGACAGTAGCGACATCTATTCCCTGTGAATCCAGGATCCTGTCTATCATTCCGCTCTCGGCGCGGGAGAAGAACTGGTAGTCATCGGCATAGGAGAGCACAGTTATATCTGCGATCGCGCCGTTCTCTACAGTGACTCTGACCTGGGTGGTCCCGCGGAGTCCCGTTCCTGATCCTGTATAAACACCGTCGGAATAAGCGCCTTGCTGTTCAGCTTCTGTTCCGTCATTATCCGTCAGATCTGTTTCTGCGTCTTCGGAGGTCTCCGGGACAGGATCATAGCTGTTATCAGAGATGTTCTGTGACGGTTCTTCGTTATCTCTGCTTTCCGGTTCGGTGTCGGGAACGGAAACTGCAGGAGACTTTTCTTCAGAGACATCAGTATCTTCAGTTTCGGAACTCATTCCGGATGCAGCCAGTCTTCCCATGTCAAGAGCTTCGGCGACAGCATCGATGATGCCTTTTGAAGAGAACGTAGCTCCGCTGACGGTATCAACATCTGCAGTCTGCTGCTTGAGTATATCAGCGACAACACCGTTCTGCGCTTTCCGGAAGAACTCAAGATCGTCTCTGTGTGAAAGGACCGTGATATCGGATATAAGTCCGTTCTCTACGGTGACACTGACGTTGATCTCACCGCGCAGACCGTCCCCTGTGCCGGTATAAGTTCCATCAGCGTACTGCCAGGCAGTCTGTGTGTCATCTGTACCGGATACTGCGACAGATCCGATCAATGCGTCATCAGGCGGATCAGCAGGGCTTTCGGTCGCATATGCTTTGCTGACGGCAATGTTCCCAACACTCACGAGGCCGCACATCACCGCGGCAGCAGCAGTCCCGGCAAGCGCCGGATGCGGATCGCTGTTAATGGCTGAACGGCGGCAGGAACCGATACAACGCATGCAGTTGATGCATTCTCCTGAAGACACCGTACGTCTGTCATGTATATTGATGCCCATCGGGCATTTTTTGCTGCATAACCCGCATCTGCTGCAGGCATCAGTGTCCCTGCGGATGCGGAAGATCCTGAAAAAGGAGACAAGAGACAGTGCTGCACCTAAAGGACACAGATAGCGGCAGAACATGCGTTCAACGAAGAAGCTCCCGATGAATATCAGTATAAGTACCGCAAAACCTATCGTCGGTATGGTCGAGAGGATCGCAGAGGGGTTCAACGATGTAATGGCGCCGAAAACGCCCCACGGACTCAGACCGGTATCAACAGGCAGCTGAAGGATCCACAGTGGGATCACTATAGCCGCCAGCACTGCGTACTTCAGGTGTTTCAGCGCTTTATCAGTTCCTGGGGAGACTGAATGTCTGCCGTGCAGCAGCCTCGAGATCCAGGCTGTAAGATCCTGAACTGCTCCGAAGGAACACAGGTATCCGCAGAAAAAACGGCCCCACAGGGCGGTCATAAGGAACATGATCGCCAGCATGACGGTCTGCCCCGCAAGATCGGGAAAATGGTATGAGCCTGAGACGAGAGCCGTCGTCACGTCTTTAACAGCATTAAAGGCGCTCAGGAACAGTCCGGGGAAGAGAATAAACGCGGCGGTTTGTATCAGATGCCGCAGGATCTGTGCAAGATCGATTCTGATCCTGCTTTTGTCTTTGTCTTTCATATTGTTCCTCCTGAATTACCGGAGAAGCGGAAGATGTTCCCGAGGCCTGGTGTGATCAGGACTTCTCCTTCTTCTGTAACAAATACTGCCTCTGTACCGTTCTCTTTCAGAATGGTAACGGATCTTTCGATTCCAAGGATGAAAACGGCGGTGGCGAGTGCATCAAGTTCGGCTGCGGTCTTTCCGACAAGAGTCACGGATGACAGTCCGCTGTCAGAAGGGTATCCGGTAAGCGGGTCTATGATATGATGACGCCTTGTGCCTTCAATCGTGACACTGCGCTCATAGCTGCCGCTTGTCACTGCAAAAGAATCTCTGAGCTTGATGGTGCCCAACGTGCCGGATGTATGAAACGGATCCCGGATCCCGATGCTCCTCTCACGGCCGAACGCTCCGACCGTACCTCCGAAATTTAGGACGAATTCTTCTGCCCCGCTGTCTGCCAACATCACGGATACTCTGTCGGCTGCGAATCCTTTGGCGATCCCACCAGGGTCTATACTTTGCCCGGATCTCCGGAATCTGACTCTTTTACGAGCCCTGTCCAGGAGCAGCCGGCGATAACCGACGAGATTTCTGGCATTCTCGATCTCTGTCCGATCCGGAAGACGGTGAGTGCGGATCGTTTCTTTCCACAGCATGGAGAGAGGTCCTGCTGTAATATCGAATGCTCCGCCGGTCATCTTTCCGCAGTGCACACCTGTTTCTATAACTGAAAATGTATCGCTGCTTACAGGCATCCATTCCGGACTCTTCAGTGAGTTCAGCCGGGAGAGCTCGCTGTCTTCACGGAAGACCGACAGAGAGCGTTCCAGGCCGAGGACGAATTCTCTGGCTCTGTCAACGGTGTCCCGCAGCTTTTCGTCATATACAGTTATAGAGTTGACCGTTCCCATCGAAGGGAAAAATGACTGTACTGTTCCCGGCATTCAAAGCTCCTCCGCTGTGTTGCTGAGAACAGTTTATTGCCCAAAGATTGACGCATCATTGAAGGATGAGAAGAAGTTTTTCAATACTTTTTCAATGAACTGCGGTATCATTCTATATAAGAAATACATGGCAGGACCGGAGAAAGGAGGGGCGGATTGAAGATACTGATAGTAGAGGATGAGGAAGGACTGAGAGAAGCACTGATCCGGACGCTTGAGGGCGAAGGATATCTCACTGACGGAGCGAAAGACGGCGAAGAAGGGTACTCTATGATCTGCACCGGACTCTACGACCTCGTTCTGCTCGATATTATGCTTCCGGTCTATGACGGTCTGGAGGTCCTGCGGCGAATCAGGAATCAGTCGATAGACGTTCCGGTGATACTGCTCACGGCCAGAAGCACTGTCGAAGACAAGGTGGGCGGAATGGACCTCGGAGCGGATGATTATCTCACCAAGCCGTTCGCAATGCCGGAACTCCTTGCCAGGATAAGGATGGTAGCACGGAGAAGCACCGGCGGCGTCACGGATACCCGGTTCAGGACGGGAGATCTCATACTGGACCCGGGCACGTTCACCCTGTCATGCACATGCGGCAGCCGGACCGTCCGTCTGGGTGCGAAAGAGTACCAGCTCATGGAGTATATGATGAGGAACGCGGGTCAGGTCCTTTCACGCGAACAGATCACGCAGCGGGTCTGGGGATATGACTCGGATTCCGAATACAACAATGTGGATGTATATGTGTCGTTCCTGCGCAAGAAGATCGGTTTCGTACAGTCGGACACGAGGATAAGATCCGTGCGCGGAATAGGATATGAGCTGGAGGCGCCGGGAGAATGATAAAAGATCTTAAGCGAAAAGTGTTCTGGAGCATCCTGCTTAGCGCAGCGGGAGTCCTTCTCGTGATCCTCATCGCCATCAACATACTGAGTTTTGTCCAGACAGGATCGAAGATCGAGTCGATAATGAATTCCGCATATGAACTGACAGAGTTTTCAGACGGATCCGTGCACGGAAACGGGGAAGGAACGGGACACGGGAAAAAAGAGGACAAAAAAGGTGGAAAGGGCAAATCGGAGCTCATGCGCTCAGTCTCCGAGGACGAACTCGGAATACTGATCATCGGCTCTGACGGATCGATAGTCTCACGCAGCGGATGTGCTGCGAGTATGGATGAGGATGATCTGTCTGTTATCGCCGGAACAGCTTTCAGTGACGAAGACGGCAGCGGGCAGGCCGAAGGGTGGGTATACAGAACAGTACAGAGAGGCAATGAGTTGGGAGTGGTGTTCCTGAATGCGGCTTCTCTCCGGAGAGAGAATATGCAGATGCTGCTGCTTTCCATTGCGGCATTCATACTGTCTTCCGGTCTGTTTGCGGCAGTGGCAAAGTTCCTTTCCAATACGATAGCGAAGCCGGTAGAGGAGAATGTGAGGATGCAGAAGCAGTTTGTGGCTGATGCCAGCCACGAGCTCAAGACGCCCCTAACTGTCATAGACGCAAATACTGCTGTCCTTGAGAAGACAACAGGGCCAAACAAATGGCTGGATTACATAAAGCAGCAGACAGAGCGCATGGCCGGACTGGTGAATGAACTGCTGCAGCTCTCAAGCATCGACGAATCGGAAGAGACAGGGAAGGATCAGGGAAAAACGAGATATGATGCCTCTGAGGCAGTGATGTCTGCAGTGCTGCCGTTTGAAAGCCTTGCTTTTGAGCGGGGGATCACGCTTGAGACGGACATTCCGGAAACAATTCAGGCTGCAGGCAAACCTGATGATCTGGAGCAGCTGACATACATACTTCTGGACAATGCAGTTAAGCACTCCCGGCAGGGAGGCAGCATCAAAGTGATCGCAGAAGAGTCAGCCGTACACCATTCATTAAGGGGAGAGAGGGCTCTGCAGCTGCGTGTGTCAAATACCGGAGATGATATCCCTCAGGAGGCTCTCCCGCATGTGTTTGACCGTTTTTTCCGCGCAGATCCCGCACGGACGAACAAAGACAACAGTTATGGACTTGGTCTTGCCATTGCAAAGGGCCTAGCTGAAAGGAACGGCGGCACGATCGCTGCAGATTCCGGAAACGGGATCACTGAATTCACGCTGACGATACCCATCGGGCCTGAAGATGATCAGTATAAATAGGAACAGATAAGAACTGAAAGAAGGAGCTCCCCGGATCAAATGACCAGGGAGCTCCTTGGATCATGTTCTTGTTTTTCCGGCAGTCTGCCTGCCGGATGATCGGATGACCTTACATGTATGGCAGCACTTACATATCAGGATCTGGAGAAAAACCTGAATCGGCGTTCTGCCCTCCGGGAGGAACAGGCTGTCCGCCTCCGGGCCCTCCGCTTCCGCCGCCCGGGTTGCCGGGTCCGCCGCCGGGGAACCCGCCGCCTGAGCCTCCGGGTCTTTCGCCGGGCTTGTTTCCGCTGTCACCGGGGAAGTTTCCGCCATCACCAGGGAAGTTTCCGCCGTCACCACCCTGACCTCCGCCTCCGGGACTGCCTCCTCCGTCAGGACGGTTTCCGCCCGGCCCCATTCCGTTTCCGGGCATTCCGCCGGTGCCCGAGTCGAATGAGATCCCCCCGTTATTGTTCAGGGTACCGTCAGCGACATAGAAACTGCCCTCGTAGTCTATGCCAGCTTCTCCTCCGTTATATGAACTGTTTATCTCCGTGTTTCCGCCGGTGATGTTTATGTCCCCGTTGGAGTCGAGACCGTCGCCGCGGCTGTAGATAGTCCACTCGCCGCCTGTGATGTTGATCGCTACGGTGAGTTCTCCGGAATACACCTTGTTTTTGTCGGTGGCGTTAAGAGCATCGTCTGTGGCATTGATGGTGCCTTTCCCGCCGAAAAGGTCGACTACAGCGCCTTCCAGACCTTCTGTACATCTCTCTATGCTGATCTCGGGACCTTCTCCTGTGTAGGAGCCGACCGTGAGGATCCTGTCGGCGTGTATCGCGTCGTCTCCGGCTGTGATATTGAGCGTGCCTGAGAGGATAGACAGGTCGTACGCTGCATTGATAGCATCGTTATCAGCGCTGATGTTTATGGTGAGATCTCCGTCTATTACAAGGACAGTGGATGGATCGTCACCGCTTTTTATTCCGTTCTTGCATGACGCAGCATCTATGGTGAGCGTGCCGTCACCCGTGATACAGACGTCTGCTCCGTCGCGGACCTTGATTGCCGCACCGTCGAACGCGTCAGCGATCTCTGAGTCACTTGAATATTCGTCATCAGGATCCTCGGCATCGCAGAGAGTCACGTTTCCTTCGATAACTATCTTGACCACGCTCTGCTTGCCGCATGAGACCGCAGCTCCTTCGGTACTGGTCAGGGTGAGATCCCTGAGTATCAGGACCACTCCGGGAATGCCCTTTTTGACCTTGATGTTCCCGTTCTGACAGTATCCGGTGATAATGTATGTACCCGGTTTTTCTATCTCCACTTTGGAGTTGGAGCTGTTCATCGTTATCACTGAAGCAGTGCCGGTGTTTGCGGTGAGAGACGCAGCGGAGGAAGTCATCGAACTGACCGATATCTCTCCGGCGCCTTCCGCGTCAGCCCATGGCAGCTGTATGTCTTCGGTATCTCCGGGGATCTCAGGTGTGTTTTCCGGCAGATCACCGCCGTCCTGAGTGTCCCACGAAGGGGGAGGACTTCCTGTTCCTTCTTCCGGCTGCTGTTCTTTGGTACCGCCGAACCAGGACTTGCCTGCAACAGCAGGCACGATCATGATCGCCAGCAGCACAGCTACGGAAAGCACTGCCAATATAGCTTTTTTCATATGGATCTTCCTTTCCGGCATTCAGGGATGATCGACCCGATACCGCTGAAATGAGATGATACCATTGTACAGCGATCAGCTGAAGATAAAGTGAAGAAAATGTGTATATGAGGTTAAATCGGAGAGGTTCGGTGAATCGTTCTCCTTGAAAAAAGCAGGGCCTGAAGCCCTGCCGTTTCTTTTTGAGTTTATCAGTCTTTCCCGACGTCTTCGAGTCTTACAGCCTGCACAGAGTTTATCCTGTGCTCCTTTACGCTCATGATCCTGAACAGGTAACCGGCAGCCTCTATCTCGGGATGCTCGTCCTCTTCCGGGAGCCTTCCGAGCTTGTCTGTAAGGTAGCCGCCTATGGTGTCATAGTCATCATCGGCATCGGTTATGGTTATGTCC
>JAFZZV010000192.1 GCA_017828855.1 Oscillospiraceae bacterium
GGCAGAGAGTTCCCCCAGTACATGCCGCTCACAAGAGACCTCATGCTGGCCACAATAGCAGGCGGAGCCGTCATGTCCGTGGGCATGAGCTTGATCTATTTAGGCGGAGGCAGTGTCGGCGGCACCGACATAATAATCAAGTTCCTCAGGCAGAAGCACAGCCACATCGGAACGGGCACGCTTTCTTTCATATTGGACTTCACCACCTGCGTGCTGTCCTGTTTCGTGTTCGGCGGCTATGAACTCGGGGTCTACGCGGCCCTGGCGCTGTACGTTCAGGGCATCGTCATGGACAAGATGCTGTACGGCAGCAATGAGGCGAAGCTGATATACATAATCAGCCAGAAGACTCATGAGGTCTCGGACAGGCTCCTCAACGACCTCGGCATCGGAGTGACATGGCTGGAAGGCACCGGCGCTTATACTGAGGAAAAGAGGCAGGTGGTCTTCGCCGCTTTCAGAAAGCAGAATTACCAGCGGGTCAGGCAGATAGTCAAGGAAGAGGATCCGGATGCCTTCATGATCGTCACCAGCGCGACGGAGATATTCGGTCTGGGATTCCGCGATCATTTCGCAGACGAGCTGTGATGCCTGAGATTATTGTTGATTTTGACATCTTGCTGTGCTAGAATACTTAGGCAATCGGGGTGTAGCGCAGTTTGGTAGCGTGCTTGAATGGGGTTCAAGAGGCCGCGAGTTCGACTCTCGCCACTCCGACCAGGGCAGGTCCGTTTACGGACTTGCCTTTTTCTTTAGTCCTCTCGGAGGTCTGACAATGGTAACACTTATCCCCCTGGATCACGAAAACAGTTCCTTCCTGGAAGGGACTTCCTACGCCGCCATGGATCCACAGAGCATCGAAGCCATGGTGGACGAAAGCATCGCAGGAGAGCACGAAGGCGCTTTCTTCCGCCTTTTTGCGGTCATTGAGGGCGATGTCCCAGTCGGGATCATCAACATGTATTCCCCGTCGGGGAGCGTCATCAATGTAGGTCCTGAGATCAGGGAGGAACACAGGAGAAACGGGTACGCATTTCAGGCATACCGCAAAGCCCTGCAGCTTGCCGCGGAAATGGGCTATACAGATGCTTTTGCCGTGGTAAGATCGGAAAACGAAGCGAGCATTGCGCTTCACAGAAAACTGGGATTTGCGGAAGCCGCACAGCTCCTCAGTCGTTCCGGAAAGCCAGTTATCGTCTTTGTCCTGAACCTTCTCAGCGGAACGCTTTTCTGACAGGCAGCGCCTTTTTGCGGTCATTGACATTCCTTTGTCTCTTGGTTATAATAAGTAGGCTTTCGGGGGTGTAGCTCATTTGGGAGAGCGCTTGAATGGCATTCAAGAGGTAGTGGGTTCGATCCCCATCATCTCCACCAGATTACGGAAAACCGTCCTGAGTCCTTCGGGTCTCAGGACTTTTTCTTTGCCTTTTCCTGTTGTCGGAAGCGTGTCGTATTATAATGGAATGGAAAGTTTACCTATAGGAGTTGATCATGCAGCTTATCCTGAGATATCTGAAGAACTACAAGAAAGAATGCATCATCGCGCCTCTGTTCAAACTTATGGAGGTGGTCTTTGAACTGCTGGTCCCGTATGTCGTCATACGGATCGTGGATCAGAGCATCCCGGCGCAGGACAGAGGTCTTCTCATAAGGTCGTTCTTCCTCCTCATGGCTCTCTCGCTGATCGGTTTCAGCTGTACGCTGATCGCGCAGTTCTTCTCCGCAAATGCCGCAGCAAGGGCGACCGGTGATATCAGGAAGGATCTCTTCAGGCATATACAGTCATTATCATATTCGAGTCTGGACCGGGAAGGAACCGCTCAGCTGATGAACCGGATGTCCGTGGACGCCAACTCGGTGTCCCAGGGGATCAATATGGGTCTGAGGCTCCTGCTGCGCTCGCCATTCGTGGTATTCGGGGCTATGGTGATGGCTTTCACCGTTGACAGAAAGGCTGCGATGCTTTTCGTCATCATGATCCCCGTCCTTACCGTCATCGTCTTCACCGTCATCCTCGCCAGCCGCCCTCTCTACGCCAGGGTCCAGAAGTTGCAGGACAGTCTGCTGCTTCTGACCAGGGAGAACCTTGCCGGCGTCAGAGTGCTGAGGGCATTCCGGCGTGAGGAGGATGAAAAAGAGGGATTCAGGGAGAACTCATCCGCGCTTAAGTCCGCGCAGCTCGCAGTAGGGCGCCTCAATGCTGTGCTCAACCCTGCTACAGTGGTCGTGGTAGACGTCTTCATCAGCATTCTCATCTACAGAGGCGCAATAAGCGTAGGCAGCGGCTCACTGACAAAGGGACAGGTCATAGCTCTCTACAACTACATGTCACAGATCCTGGTCGAGCTTGTAAAACTCGCCAATCTTATCGTCACGCTGATCAAAGCTGCGACAGCGGCGGACAGGATCGACGCCGTCATGAAGACGGCTGAAGAACCTGCCGGCAGCATCACCGAGCGCGGTGACACTGACATCGCAGTCGAGTTCCGCGATGTCTCGTTCTCATACGGAGGCTCCGGAAAGATGGTCCTCGACGGCGTGTCGTTCTCCCTGAGGAAGGGAGAGAAGCTCGGCATCATCGGAAGCATGGGAAGCGGAAAGACTTCCCTCATTAATCTCATACCCTGCTATTATGAAGCCTCAGAAGGAGAAGTGCTCTTCTTCGGCAGGAACGTCCTGGAATGGGACAGAAAGGCACTCAGATCACAGGTGTCTGTGGTTCCTCAGAAATCCGCACTTCTGTCCGGGACCGTCAGGACCAACCTCCTCTGGGGCGATCCGGATGCCAATGACGATGAGCTTCTGGAGGCAGTCCGCGCCGCTTCCGCACAGGAGCTGATCTCGGAGAAACGCGGCGGTCTTGATGCCAGGATAGAGCAGAACGGAAGGAACCTCTCAGGTGGTCAGAAGCAGAGGCTGTGCATCGCCAGGGCACTTCTCAAGAAAGCTCCGGTGCTGATATTTGACGACAGTTTCTCAGCTCTGGACTTCGCCACAGACGCCAGGATCCGGAAGAGCCTGTCATCTCTCTCATGGGCTCCTGCGGTGATCACCGTCTCCCAGAGGATATCGTCGATAAAGAACTGCGACCGGATCATAGTACTGGACAACGGTTCCGTTGCCGGCATCGGCACACATGAGGAGCTGCTTGTGGGATGCCCGGTATACGCGGAGATCTCCGAATCCCAGTCGGTCACGGGAAAGGAGGCGGTGAACCAGTGAAAAAAAGGTCTCCCCTCCTGCGGGCTCTCAGTTACACCCGCAAAAGACTTCCCGCCCTGTTTGCGGCGATGCTCCTTTACTGTGCCAGTGTCTTCTGCACGCTCAGGATCCCTGTCTTCATCGGAAAAGCGATCGACATGCTGACCGATTCCGGAAGCATGGACTTAAGCCGGATATCCTCCTGTCTCGTCACCTGTGCAGCGTACGCTCTGGCAAACGGGCTTGCCATGTGGCTGGCAAACCTGCTGTCCGGCAGGGTCGTCAGCTCTGTTGTGGAGGAAGTCAGGAATGACGCCTTCTGCAATCTTCAAAGCCTTCCGATCTCTTACCTGGACACCCATCCCTCCGGAGACACTTCCAGCAGGATCATCTCGGATGCAGACATCTTTACCGACGGCCTTCTCCTCGGATTCTCAAACCTGCTGACCGGAGCAGCTACTATTATCGGCACGCTCATCTGCATGTGGAGACTCGATTACCGGATCGCGATCGTGGTCGTTGTACTTACTCCGATGTCGTTCCTTCTCACCAGGCTCATATCCAGGAACACCCATGACCTGTTCGCCAGCCAGGCAGTGCAGCGGGGCGTTGAATCATCCTTCTTGGACGAGACGATCGGAAACCAGAAACTGGTCAAGTCCTTCTGCAGGGAGGATGAGCGCATCGAGTCGTTCAGAGAGATAGACGACGAACTGACGGAATACTCCCGCAGGGGCACGTTTTTCTCATCACTGGTCAACCCTTCCACACGCGTTGTCAACAACACTGTTTACGCATGCGTGGCTCTGGTGGGAGGTTTTGCATGCATTGCGGGAACAGGGGGACTCACGGTCGGAAACCTTTCTTCCCTTCTCTCCTACGCAAGTCAGTACGGAAAGCCGTTCAACGAGATAACCAGCGTCATCACTGAGCTTCAGAACGCGCTCACGAGCGCGGGAAGGCTCTTCGACCTGATAGACGAAGAGCCGGAGGAACCTGACGCTCAGGATCCCGCCTCCCTCAGTGACGTGAGAGGTGATATCTGTCTCAGCAACGTGTATTTCTCATACAATAAAAACGAAAAGCTGATAGAGGATATCTCCATCAGCGCTGAAGCGGGCTCGCACATCGCCATCGTAGGTCCGACAGGATGCGGCAAGACAACTGTGATCAACCTCCTGCTTAGGTTCTACGACACCGATTCCGGTAATATCACCATAGACGGGACCGATATCCGGGATCTGACCAGGAACGACCTGAGATCCTGCTACGGTATGGTCCTTCAGGACACATGGCTCAAGACCGCATCGATCATGGAGAACCTGCGGTTCGGAAGGGCGGATGCCACAGACGAGGAGATATTCGAGGCCTGCAGGCTGACGGAAGCCGACAGCTTCATCAGCAGGCTGCCTGACGGATATGAGACCATGATCAGTTCCGACAGCAGCACACTGTCGGAAGGCCAGAAACAGCTGCTATGCATCACAAGAGTAGTGCTTGCCCTTCCTCCCGTTCTCATCCTGGACGAGGCCACCTCTTCCATAGACACGAGGACAGAGCTCAAGGTCCAGCGTGCCCTTGAACTTCTGATGGAAGGACGCACCAGCATCATAGTTGCCCACCGTCTTTCAACGATCAGAAACGCCGACAAGATCGTTGTCATGAAAGACGGAAAGATCGTCGAGACCGGCAGGCACGAAGAACTGCTTGCCAAAAGAGGTCTATATTGCAGCCTCTACAGCAGCCAGTTCGAAGCCGAAGAAAACCAAGAAGTACATTCTGATTAAGGAGGATGCCGGATAATGGCAGAAAAGATCGTTAAAGTAAGAGAGGGACTGCTCTCCGGGACCACGGACGGAAAAGTCGCGGTCTTCATGGGAGTTCCGTTCGCGGCACCGCCGACGGGCGAACTGCGCTGGCGCGGCCCTCAGCCTGCAGCCTCATGGGAAGGCGTACGGGACGCCAATGAGCGCCCGCCCATGCCGGTACAAGTCCCGATTCCGAACAGTATGTTCGAGAGGCATCCGATGAGCGAGGACTGCCTCTACCTGAACATATGGGCACCGGAGGACACAGAGGAGAGCCATGCAGTCCTTGTCTGGTTCTACGGGGGAGCCCTCCAGGCAGGATGCTCCGACAGCCCGTCTCTTGACGGAAGGGCTTATGCCGAGGACGGAGTAGTCCTTGTATCCGTGAACTACAGGGTCGGCGTCTTCGGTTTCATGTGCCATCCCGACATGCGCGCTGAAGATCCAGACGGTTACTGCGGAAACTTCGGACACCGCGACCAGCTCGCTGCCCTCAAGTGGATCAAGGAGAACATCTCAGCCTTCGGAGGAGATCCGGAAAGAGTCACCATATCCGGACAGAGCGCAGGAAGCGCCAGCTGCTGCGCTCTGATGAACGCACCTTCCGCAAAGGGATACTTCCATGCGGCTATCCTGCACAGTGGCGACGTCTTCCAGCCGGAAAGAGATGTCACCCTCGAGGATGCTGAGTCCTGGGGCGTCACTCTCGCCGCCAGGTTCGGTTGCAGTACCCTGGATGAGTTCAGAAAAGTCCCCGTTGATGTGCTGTATGCGGACGGAGATCCTATGATGAAGCATGTGCATCAGTTCGCCGCCGCTGTCATAGACAGGGCATTCCTTCCCGACAGACAGGGAGAACTCCTTCTCAACAACAGATGCTACGGTGTCCCGGTGATGATCGGGACCAATCTCGATGAAGGAAGCCGGTTCGCTGCGGAACTGTATATCCCGGCGATCACGTCACGCCTCGGCATCCCCGTATCCCTGTATGACTCCGAGCCGGACCTCGATCACAAGGCGAACGCCCTTGCCAGAGACTACTGGTACGCAAGGCATCTGGTATGGGCGGAGATCCGCTCCAGAGAGTACGGCCTCCCAACCTGGGAATATGTGTTCGCCCGCAGGCTTGGTCCGCAGGGAGCATTCCACGGCATGGAGATACCCTACACGTTCAGCACACTGGACGCAGAACCTGATTTCGGTGCGCCTCTCCCCTATACGGAGGATGACAGGGAACTGTCCGCCCTGATGCATACATACTGGGTCAATTTCGTCAGGAACCACGACCCGAACGGCGGCGGGCTGCCCTACTGGCCCGAGAAGTCGGAAGGTGATGTTCACATGAGATTCGACGCTCAGTCAGCGGTGGAGGACGACGTCATCCGCGAGACGGACAGAACAGTAAAGCCCGCTGTTGAAAAATGGATGCGGAGCAGGATCGACCGCTGAACCATACAGCCTGATCGATCATCGGATCGTGCATTACGGGGTGCAGGTTTTGCCTGCACCCCGCGGTCTTTATCTTGTCTTATCAGCTATGTATTCCTGTCCCAGCCTCGCGGCATATTCTATTATGCCCGGACACGGTCTCTTTCTGTAGTATTCTTCCGTCCTTGCCTCGGGATGGGAGTCCTCTTTAACTGCAGGATCGATACCGAGCAGTTCCCGGCACTGGAGCGAGCCGAATCTCCGGCAGAACTGCTCCATCAATTCCTGCCCTTCCGCGTAATTCCTTCCCTTCGCATCCTGATCCTCACCGACTGTATTTCCGTCAGCATCGCCGCATGCCATCAGCATCCCGAGCACGGCACCGCATATGTTCCTTGTCCTGCAGACTCCGCCGCCGAGGAACGCAGCCGTGCGGGCTGCAGACAACCTGTCCTTTCCCATGAGCGGAGCAAGCGCCATGTAGACCGACTGCGAACAGTTGTATCCCTCAAGGAAATTGGATCTTGCGGCATTTCCGGCATCGTATGTATCCAAATCTATACTCCTTCCATGTCGAACGGAGGGATGAAGCTCTCATCCTGCGTCCCGCCTTCCTGTATGTATGCATTCTCAATCCCGAGACTGAGCGCATGATCGATCAGTTCATCGTACTCCTCTTCTGTCACGGTGCGCATGAGCTCGGGATGCTCCGGCAGCCCTCCGGAAGGAGGCGTATACTGGTTCATCAGAGAGAGTATCACGCTGTCGCCGTGCCGTTTCCACACGCGGTCGACGATCCTGACGGCGTCATCCACGTGTCCCGGAAGCAGCAGGATCCTCACTATTACTCCCGATCTGAGTATCCCGTCATCTGAGAAGGCCGGTTTCCCGGCGGATCCCACCATCATGTCAAGAGCCTCAGCGGCTACCCTGGGATAATCGATCGCCCCGGAATACCTCATCGCGAGTTCCGGGTCATCATATTTGAAGTCAGTGAGCCAGATGTCTGTGTATCCGCTCATGATTTCGAACTGCTCCGCAGATACGTAGCCTCCCGTATTCGTGACGACCGGCAGCGAGAGCCCATGTTCCCTTGCCTGTGCGACGGCGGCTCCTATCTGCCTGCAGTAATGGTCCGGAGTGACCAGGTTTATGTTGTGAGCTCCCTTTTCCTGCAGTTCCATGAATATCTCGGACAGCCTCTGCACGCTTATGACCTTGCCGGCGTATCCGCGCGAGATCTCTCTGTTCTGGCAGAAGACGCACCGCAGGGCACAGCCGCTGAAGAACACTGTCCCGGAACCTCTTTCCCCCGAGATGCAGGGTTCCTCCCAGTAGTGAAGCGCAGCCCTTGCGACCATTATTTCGTCCGGCACACCGCAGACACCGAAATGCCCGGATGATCTGTCCGCGCCGCACCTTCTGGGGCATATGCTGCAGTATACGGTATCAGGCATCACGGTCCCTCCCGGATCTCCTGTTTTCCCTCTCCTCCTTGAGAGTGTCCGCCACGGCGCATGCAAACAGGACGAAAAGGATACCGGACACCGAGCCGAACGTATCTATCCATATATCCGATACAGCTGAGCCCCTCCCGGAGAATATCTGAATGGTCTCATCCAGAAATGCGCAGAAATTGCAGAGAAGAAAGACCGCCGAGAAGGATCTCAGGTCCCTTCTTCCGATAAGGATGCACAGCAGGAGCGATTCCGTTCCCAGCATGAAGAACTCGGCGAAATGCGCTATCTTTCTCAGCAGGATCTCGGTAGCGAGTTCCGGTCCGACCAGAAAGCTCATTATACTTCTGATCCTGTCAAAGAACCACCTGCTCTCGTTCGTGGAAGCCTCCCTGTGCAGCGCAGACTGGAACCAGATGGCGCAGAGAGTCAGAACGATCAGTATCACCAGCATCCTTTTTTTCTTCAAATCGATCCTCCTGTTTCCATCCCTGACCTGTGCTGCACCGATCACGGGAACCTCTTACATTCCTGCAGTCTTGCCTGCAGCAGATCAATAATATAGAATAGCGTCATAACCTCATGCGGAGAAGATGATGGACACACTTATCCTTTTACTTATAGCAGGCTGTATCGTCCTCGCAGCCATCAGGTATCTCTCAAAAAACGAAAAGCTGAGAGAAACAGCCGGAAAGATCCTCTATGCGATCGCCGCGCTGCTGCTCATCTACGTCTCTCTGACCCAGTATCTGAATTCCGGTTCAGAACCTGAGATCATCGGCACGGACCCCGAACCGTCCATCACGATAACGGATCCAGAGCCGTCAGTCACGGTACCGGATCCCGGCAATGATCCCGCTCCCGGAAACGAATCTGCCGCCATAGATGAGAACGGGTCATACGATTCCAAAGAGGAAGTTGCCCTGTATATCCACACATACGGCAGGCTGCCCGGCAACTACATAACCAAGAACGAAGCAGAGAAACTCGGCTGGACCGGCGGATCGGTGGATAAATACGCCCCCGGTAAATGCATCGGCGGATCCAGGTTCTACAACAATGAAAAGAAGCTCCCCAACAAGAGCGGCCGGAAATACTACGAGTGCGATATAGATACCATCGGTGCTTCGTCACGCGGTGCCAAGAGACTCATCTACTCTAATGACGGCTATATCTACTACACCGACGATCACTACGAGACTTTTGAACTTCTGTATAATGGTGAGGAATAATGGCTGCGTATTCAGTAGATCTGAGACATATATATACCAGGGAATCTCTCCACAACGTCCTTGAGGAGAGCCTCGGACTGCCTGAATATTACGGCAGGAACCTGGACGCCCTGATGGACTGCCTCACCGAGATCAGGGAGGACTGCGAGATCGAATTCACCGGGCTCTCAGAGCTCATGGACAACCTGATGGAGTATGCGGAAAGGCTGCTGACGACTCTGCACCTGGCAGCTTTTGAGAACCATCACCTCACACTGGTCTTCAGGGAGGAACCCGTTCAGCGGCCTGTGTACGACGACTGATTAAACATTACTTACTGCTCGCTCTCCGGCTGTTCCGGGGAGCGCTTTTTTCTAAGGAAACTTCCTTCCGGTACCTGGACAGGCAGAGTCATGTGCAGTTCCATGTCCGCATGCCTAGCGGCATCGACCGGCACCCCCTCTGCGTCCCGGATCTCTCCCGCTGTGAAGGCCAGCGGATCCATCCCAGGCATCAGCAGCTCCAGCTCGTCGCCAGGGAAAAACCTGTTCCTCTGATGAAGGACCGCGCTGCCGTCCTCATCGCAGCTGTCCACCACCGCTGCCACGTCATAGTCAGAGTAATACTCCGAGTCCTTCGTGTACTGCCCGGGATAACCGTAATAGAAGCCGGTGGAATACTCCCTGTGACTGACCTTGTATACCTCATCCCTCCAGATCCGGTCCAGTTCGGTCCCGTTCTGCGCAGCGTCGGCGGCATGCCTGTACGCAGAGGTCACGGAAGCGACATAGTACGATGACTTGGTCCTGCCTTCTATCTTGATACTGCTTATACCGGCGTCATACATCTCCCTGACATGATCTATCATGCACATATCCCTTGAGTTGAAGATGAATGTACCGTTGTCTTCTGTTATCTGCATGTATTCCCCGGGTCTCATCTCTTCCACGAGATAGTACTTCCACCTGCATGGCTGAGCACACTCTCCCCTGTTGGCGTCTCTTCCGGTGAGGTAATTCGACAGGAGACACCTGCCCGAGAAGGACACGCACATGGCGCCGTGGCAGAACGCCTCGATCTCCATATCGCCGGGTATCTCAGAGCGGAGCTTTGCTATGTCCGCCAGAGACATCTCCCTCGCCAGTACGGCCCTCTTCGCACCGAGGTCATAGAACGCTTTAGCTGTCTCGCTGTTCATGACGCCAGCCTGAGTGCTGACATGCATGTCGACGTGAGGCGCATATCTGCGGCACAGCGACATCACTCCGATATCAGTGACGATGACTCCGTCTGCAGAGATGTCCTCAAGAAACTCAAGGAATTCCGGGACCGATCCTATCTCGGATTCGTTAGGCACGGTGTTGCAGGTCACATAGACCCTGACTCCGTTCAAACGGGCGTATGCCATCGCCTCCCTGAGCTCATCCGGCGTGAAATTGCCTGCCGCTGCTCTCATCCCGAACGAAGTTCCTGCGAGATACACGGCATCCGCTCCGTATCTCACAGCCGTAATCAGTCTATCCATGTCTCCCGCCGGGGAGAGGACTTCCAGTTTGCGCATCTGAACACTACCTGCCGTAAGAATAATGATGACCTACAAATTCTACCAAATCGGGAGGCCTATTTCATCAGGGAGAACACCTGAGCATATGGTATAATTCCAGTGCGAACTCACTAATCCGTTTTTGAGGAGGACAGCAGTATGCCCGAGATCCTTGCCCCTGCCGGGGGAATGGAACAGCTCATCGCCGCCGTAAGAAGCGGTGCTGACGCGGTATATCTGGGAATACAGGACTTCAATGCCAGGAGGAATGCCGCCAACTTTGACAGCGAGACGCTCCCTCAGGCTGTATCTTACTGCCACGGAAGGGACGTCAAGGTGTACGCCACCGTCAACATAAACATCCTTGACAGTGAGATGGAGATGCTGGAAGCATCCGCGGACATGCTCGCGAAGTCCGGGATCGACGCAGTCATAATACAGGATTTCGCCGTTCTCAGGCTGTTCAGGGAAAGGTACCCGTCCATCAGGCGCTATGCCTCCACCCAGACCGCTGTGCACAATGTCGACGGCGCCCTCTTCCTGAGGGACTCCGGATTTGACAGCGTGGTCCTTGCCAGAGAGCTTACCCTGGATGAGATGCGCATGATCTGCTCAGCATGCGGTATAAAGACCGAAGCCTTTATCCACGGAGCCCACTGCATGAGCCTTTCAGGAGCGTGCTACCTCTCCTCAATGATAGGCGGCAGGAGCGGCAACCGCGGTCTTTGCGCCCAACCCTGCAGACTGGACTGGAAATGCGGCTCCTGCGATCACGTTCTCTCACTCAAGGACATGTCGCTCATAAGCCACATAAACGAGATGGCAGAGGCAGGCGTCGATTCATTCAAGATAGA
>JAFZZV010000015.1 GCA_017828855.1 Oscillospiraceae bacterium
CCATAGGAGGTACGGGCAAGGGTCATCTTGTCATGGAACTGGATGCTCTCGGCGGCGAGATGGGAAAGGCTGCGGATGCCACAATGCTGCAGAGCCGCATGCTGAACCTCGCCAAAGGTCCGGCGGTGCATTCCCTGAGAGTACAGAGCGACCGCAGAGCCTATCACAGGTATATGAAATCAGCACTGGAAGCGGAACCGAATCTGGACATCTTTCAGGATGAGGTCACAGAGATAGATGTACGGAACGGAGAGGTCTGCGGAGTCAGAACTTCCCTGGGAGGGGACTTTCCCTGCAGGACTGTGGTAATCTGTACGGGAACATATCTCGGAGGAAAGATCTTCGTGGGGGATGCTGTCAGACACAGCGGACCTGACGGAGTCTGTCCCGCGAACAAGCTCACGTTGAATCTCGTAGACCTAGGCCTTCCAATCAGACGCTTCAAGACAGGGACTCCTGCAAGAGTTCACAGCAGGAGCATAGATTATTCCGTACTGGAGAGGCAGGACGGAGACGAGGAGATCGTTCCCTTCTGCTTCGACAGGACAGAGCCTCTGGAGAACACCAGGTGCTGCTGGATAGCGTATACCAACGAGCAGACGCATGAAGTCATCAGGAACAACCTGTCCAGGAGCCCCCTTTACGGAGGGGCTATAGTCGGCATAGGTCCGAGGTATTGCCCTTCCATTGAGGACAAAGTCGTAAGATTTCCGGACAAAAAGAGGCATCAGCTGTTCATTGAACCATGCGGGGCAAATACACAGGAGATGTATCTGCAGGGGATGAGCTCGTCGCTTCCGCTGGATGTCCAGTACGAGATGTACAGGACCATAAAAGGCCTTGAGAACGTTGAGATCATGAGGCCTGCATATGCGATCGAATATGACTGCTGCGACCCGACCGAGCTTTATGCTACGCTTCAAAGTAAGCGGATAAAGGGGCTGTTCGGAGCAGGACAGTTCAACGGGACGTCCGGCTATGAGGAGGCTGCAGTCCAGGGCTTCGTGGCGGGAGTCAACGCCGCACATCTGATACTGGGAAGGGAACCTTTCGTGCTCTCCAGGAAGGAAGCATATATAGGGACCCTCATCGACGATCTTGTCACCAAAGGAGTCAACGACCCTTACCGGATGATGACGTCAAGATGCGAATACCGGCTGATCCTCAGGCAGGACAATGCCGACGAGAGGATGTGCGGGAAAGGGCATGAACTCGGGCTTCTGTCCGACGAGAAGTACAGTCTGTTCCTCAGAAACCACGAAGCGCTGGAGGAAGAACTCGGGCACATCAGGAACACGGTGATCCACGCGACACCGGAAGTAAATGATATGCTGGAGAAGCTGGGTGAGAGTCCCCTTACTGGAGGCGTAAGCGCCGAAGCGATCCTTAAGAGACCCAATGTCAGATACAGGGATATCCTTCCGTTTATCCATCCTGACGGGAAGGTCCCGCCTTCAAAGGTGCAGCAGAAAGCAGAGATAGAGATCAAGTACGAGGGATATCTTAAGAGACAGGCTGCGCTGGCTGAAAAGCTCGGAAGAGAGGAGTCTATGGAGCTTCCGGAGGAGATCGACTACAAGCAGATCAAGGGACTGAGACTGGAAGCGGCAGACAAGCTCAACAGGATAAGACCTGCGTCTTTCGGACAGGCGGCAAGGATCAGCGGAGTCAATCCGGCTGATCTCCAGGTCCTGTCTGTCTGGCTTGCAAAGAACAGAAGATCTGCAGTCAGGGAGTCAGATGATGATCAATAAGGAAAAAGTTGCGGCCTGGGCAGAGTCTCTTGGGTTAAAAGTGTCGGAAAAGATGCTCAATGATCTTGACGCATATGCCGAAGAAGTCGTACGGACGAATGAGATGTTCAATCTGACCGCGATAAGGGACCCGGACGATATGGAGATAAAGAACATCATGGACAGCATGAGCGTCATCCCATTTATTCCGGAAGGAGCCAAAGTGGCGGATGTCGGAACAGGAGCAGGCTTTCCCGGAATGGTGATCCGGATCATGAGACCTGATATCAGCCTTACCCTGATAGAGGCAACAGACAAAAAGCTCCGTTTCGTGCTGAAAACGGCAGAGAGGATGGAGTACACGGTCAGCGGCTGCCATCTGCGCAGCGAAGACGCTGCAAGAGGCGATATGCGGGGAAGTTTCGATGTGGTCACTGCAAGAGCAGTTGCCGCGCTTCCTTCGCTGCTGGAGTACACGCTGCCTCTGCTCAGAAAAGGCGGAAAACTGCTTGCAATGAAGGGACCATCAGCACAGGAGGAGATAGAGGCTTCCGTCAATGCTCTTAAGGAGCTGAACGGAAAAGTGGAGGCGGTGCACAGCATAACGCTTCCGGGAGGAGACAGCAGGGCGATAATTGAGGCGGTACTGGAAAGAGACTGCCCTTCCAGATATCCCAGAGCCTCAAAGAACATAAGAAAAGACCCGCTGTAGAGCGGATAAGGACAGGGCTGTTAAGGCAGCCCTGCAGTCATAAGCAGGGAGGAAAAGGATGGAAGACTGGCGGGATCTTGTATTTTCGGACGCGCATTGTCATCTCGGGTCGCGTCAGTTCGACGGTGACAGAGATGAAACAGTTAAAAGGATGCTGGAGAGCGGAGTCCGGAAAGCTCTGATCATATGCTGCAGCGAACACGATCTTCTTGAAGGCGCGAAACTCAGGGACAGCAATCCGGGATTCAGACTCGCATGCAGTATTCATCCGCAGGATCTCGAAGAGGACAGCTCTCCGGAGCGCCTCGAGAAACTGAGAAACGATGTTCTGGGATCCCGCGCGGACATGATCGGAGAGACCGGACTGGACTATTATTCGCATCCCCACACCAAAGAAGAGCAGATGTCTTTCTTCCGAGCTCAGTTGGAGATGGCTGCGGATCTGGGCCTTCCTGTGGACGTCCACACCCGACGGGCTGCAGCGGATACGCTGGAGACACTGAAGAGATATCCTGTCCGGGGTATCATCCACAGCTACAGCGGATCTGCGGAGATGGCGGAGCTTTACGTGAAGCAGGGTTTCTGTATCTCCTTCGGAGCAAGCGTTCTGTTCAAAGGCGCAAAAAAACCGGCAGAAGTCATTGCCGGGATGCCTGCGGACAGACTTCTTATAGAGACAGATGCTCCCTATCAAAGCCCGGTCAGGGGACACCGACATGAACCTGCCGATATAGTAGCGATCTATGAAGCCGTGAGCCGGATACGAAAGACAGAACTGCGGGATCTGACCAGGCAGGTGGACGAAAACTGGGAAAGAGTCTTTTCTCGATAGGGCGTGAAAGGGAAAGATAATGAAGAAGGAAGAGATCCTGAAAGCGCTGAAAAGTTTTCCATATGATCCGGAGGAGTATTGGCTGACAGCAGGGGCGGCGATGGTGATGTACGGACTCAGACGGGAGACAGCGGACATAGATCTGGGATGCACTTCCGAGCTGGCGGACAGACTTGAGAACGACGGGTTCCTGCACAGGAGAACAGAAGACGGCAACCGTTGGTTCAAAGTCGGAGACGACATTGAAGTATTTGAGAACTGGGTGTATGACGGAACCGTGTTCATCGAAGGCTGCCGCGTGATCACTCCTGAAGGACTTATAGCCGCAAAGGAAGCTCTGGGAAGAGAAAAAGACCTGAAAGACATAGAGCTTATCAGGTCGTATCTGGCCGAGAGATCAGACGGCAGCGTAAATGTGTCTGCTGTCAGTCTTCAGCCTATGACAAGAGAAATGTACCATAGCTTCTTTCAGGAGTACGAAAACGATCCCGATCTTTTCACGGAGGGGCAGGAGTATACGCCTTATGTCTACAGTGAAGAAAAGGTGGACAGATATATACAAAGGCAGCAGGATCTGAAAAGGATCTCCCTTGCAGTTATGTACGGTAACGAGATCGCCGGCGAGATCATCCTTAAGAATATTGAGGAGAATCGGTGCGCAACGATGGGGCTGGCACTGAAAAATGACCGGTACAAAAACCGCGGGATAGGAACACAGGCCGAGAGACTGGCGGTCCGGTATGTTTTCGATGAGCTGGACATTCCGGTACTGTATGCCGACTCGCTCAAGACCAATACCAGGAGCTGGCATGTGCTGGAAAAGGTCGGGTTCAGGTTTATCAGAGAAGATGATAATTTCAGATACTATATGATCGAAAGGTGAACAGGTCCGCATCAAAAAAGCACGCCGCTGGCGTGCTTCGCTGTTTCAAAGAGGTTCAGGGCAGGGATTCTCCGTTTTCACTGCGGTATTCCTCCAGAAAATCCAGAAGAAAATCATGGCGGCGAACTGCAAGCCTTTTCGCAGTCTCGGTACTGAGCATATCCTTGATGAGAAGAAGTTTTTCATCGAAATGCCGGAGCGAATCCTCCATCGGTCTGCCCAGAGATCCGCCGTAGGCAAATGTCCGGGCTATCCCTATCGCGCCGATGGCGTCCAGCCTGTCGGCATCCCGGACGATGCGGGCTTCCACAGAGGTCGGTTCGCTGTCGCGGTTTGAGCTGAAGGAAACTTCGCTCACAACCGAACATACCCGGTCGGCTGTTGCAGGATCCACATCGTGCGAAGAAAGGAAGGCTCTTGCGTTGGCAAAGTCATCCGTGCGAAACAGTTTCGGATCGTCCGCATCGTGCAGAAGTGCCGCAAGGGCTACGGAGAATAGGTCGCACCCCGGGAATTCTTCCGCGATCAAAAGGGAAGTGCGGTATACTCTGAGAGTATGGTCTGCGTCGTGACCGCCGCTGTTCTCCCGGAACAGCTCCTGTACGTATTCAGCCGCAGCGGAAATCGTTTCTTCTTTTGTCATGGAAAAACCTCACTGAAGGTTCAGGATAAATGGTCTGTAAAAGAGTGTTCATAATAACCGGTGCGGTCTGTGTCCTGTACGGAGCAGCCGTCCTGTCTGTGATCGGTATCGCAGCGGTCTTCAACTGGTTCTATCTTTTTCTTGGGCTTTTTCTCATCGTTCTGGGAAAGGTCCTCGGCAGCAAAAATGGAAAGGGAGAAAACACAGCCAGAGCTGTATGTATAGTTGCCTCGGCGTGTCTGGCTGTTTTCCTGCTCACGGAGGCAGCCATTATCGGGGTCTCGATGAGGGATCCCATGCCGGATGCGGATTACGTTATCCTTCTGGGCACACAGCTCAAAGATGACGGACCTTCTGTCGATTTCAGAGCAAGGATACTCTCTGCGTACAGGTATCTTGAGGAGAATCCCGGGAGCATGCTGATAGCCACCGGAGGAAAAGGTACCGACGAGCCGGTCTCTGAAGCGGAAGGTGCCAGGATATATCTTGTCGGTCTTGGGATCCCGGAAGACAGGATTCTGGCAGAGGATAAAAGCCGGAATACAAGGCAGAACATAGAGAATGCCTTCGCGCTGATCAAAGAGAGGGGCGAAGACCCGGAAGAGTGCAGAATAGTGATAGTGTCGGCGTCATACCATCTGATGAGAGCCTGCTACATCGCGTACAGGACAGGATTCTCAAATATAAGTTCAAGGGGAAGTACCGGTAACATTCTGCTCCTGCCGCATTTCTACACAAGGGAGTTTTTCGCGCTGGTAAAGGATGTAGTCAAGTATCTTTTCCATGAATGATCCGCAGTAAAAACAGAAAACAGTATGATACAGCCTGGCAGAGCATAACATGCATTGCCAGGCTTTCTTTCTGCAATAAGATCCGTGTTTGTTCTCACGTCAGACGGATCAGGAGGCACAGATGTCGCTGACTGCCTGTTCAAGAAGCAGAAGATCTGCAAGCAGTCTGGTGATTCCGTAGTTCTGAGACAGTTCCTTGCTCCATATGAGGATATCAGAGATCTCCTCATCTATCAGCCCGATATCACTGAAGGAGAAAGGAACGCTTACGGAGCGAAGCAGGGCTGTGATTCTGGAGGAAGAGGGAAGATCGCTGCAGACAGAGGACAGCAATTCTCCGAGACCGTCCTTAAGGAGCGCAAGCCGTCTATATCTGGCGTCCTGCTGATAATAGTTGCTTCCTCCGAACGCGGAAAGGATGCGGCGGCCTTCGTCCTCTCCAAACACCCTGAACAGTTCCTTGTGGAAGTATACCCTGTCTATATCGTTGAAACCGGACGCGGCGTCCTCAAAAGAGAGTTCAGCTCTCTTCAGATACTCATACAATCTGACAGCATAAAGAGAGGAGATGCCGCGCAGGGTCTCAAAACTGATCCCGGTAATGTCTTCCGAGACAAGAAGAAGTTCAGCATGTCTGGCGATACAGGATTCGCTGCCGCGTATCGGAGACGAACTGCCGGCAAGGTCTGCGGAGATGCCGCAGAGTACCAGACAGGAGATAAGTTCTCTCATAAGCTCTCTGTCGCGGGGAGAGATGCCGTTTTCCACACTGCGGATGATCCGCATGGCAGAGGACGACAGCGCCTCGCTGATCACCGGACAGAAATAAGTGCCGGAGACGACGGATGACAGTTTCCAGTCGGCAAGGGACACCAGTGTCGCCAGGATCGCGGCAAGTCCTGCTCCGGTCTTGTCAGAAGGAGCATCCTGAAGGACGGAAAGATCCGCGATAATGATCTCAGGAGCGGAAAGTGCAAGACGGATCCGGCGGTCGTTTTCCGTGAACTCCGCTTCGGACATGGAAAACGTGTCAGAGGAAGCGGAAGTCGGAAGGAAGATCAGAGGTATGCGGTTCTTGGATGAAACGAACTTGGCAAGATCACATACTGTTTTCTCTCCGACGGCAATAAGGACCTGAGCTTGTGCAGGAACATGTATGAGAAGATCACCTGCGGACACGTGGTCACAGATAAAGCCGGATTCCGGAGGGAAAACGGAAGAAGAGACGCGGTATCCGAGAGAGCTGAGATAGGAAAAGACTCTGCTGCCGAGGCGGTCCATGTCGGATTCTGATGAAATAAAATGAACGTCTGAGGCTCCGTAACGGTCAAGAAGACCCGGTATCAGAGTCTCTGCCCGGTCTTCCGCTACAAGGAAACTCTTCAGACGGCAGACATGCTTTCTTCCGCAGCTGCAGGCTTTTCTGTTGTGGATAAATCTCCTGACAAGGTCGCTGGCGCTGATGTCGTTCGGCATTATAAACTCCGCGATAATCGTTTAGATCCAATCTGTTCCGGCATGTGCGCAAGGCACCCGGACCATTGACTATTGTATCACATCCACATTCGGATTATGAGAAGAACGGAACGCAAGAAGAGCCTTCCGCACAGCACAGCGGTCATCCAGCGGTCAGGCTGCTGCTTCGGCAGAAGCTCAAACGGTACAGTATGTCTGTATACTGTATGTTTGTGGTAAAATATGTTCCGAAGAGTTGAAAATCGGGAGGGATCTCTTGAAAGGATTCTACAAGGGACTTCTTGTCGCGACCGGCCTGTTCGTGACATATGTTGCGGGAGCCGGTGCGGCAGTATATACAAAGGCGATGACCAGAACCCCCGGGAAGGGTGACAGGAACTATGACCCGGAGGAGAAAAAGGAATTTATCATACCCACAGAGAAGTCATCGGCGTACAGACAGGCAGCATATAATTACAATATCTGGTGGAACACACAGGACACAGAGAAAGTCGAGATCGTTTCTGCTGACGGGCTCAGGCTCAGGGGAGCTGTTCTGGCAGCGGATCCGAAGAATAAGATCGGCCGCCTTGCGATCGTGGTCCACGGGCATTACTGCTGCGCCGGAGAAGAAGGGCACATCTCCAAGATGTTCCATGATAACGGATATGATGTTCTTGCAATAGATCAGCGCAGCCACGGGAAAAGCGACGGAGAAGCAATTACCATGGGACGCATGGAGGCTTCCGATGTAGTCGAGTGGTCCTGGTATGCTGCTGAAAGATTTCCGGAAGAGAGGCAGGTCCTGTACGGAGCATCCATGGGAGGAAACACAGTGCTGCGCACAACGGACAGGGATCTTCCCTCTCAGGTGGCATGTGTCATAGACGATTGCGGATACTGCCGCGCTGATGAAGCGGTTCTACTTTCCCTCAGGCATGACTATTCCGGATTACTGTTCAAGGAAGCAGTCACTGCGGCGTGTTCAATGACATACAGGATCATGCAGGGGGAGAACATCAAGAATACAGATGCCTGCGGGCCTGTCAGCAGGGCAAGGATCCCTGTGCTGTTCATCCACGGAACCGACGATACAATCGTAGACTGTGCAGACAGCCGCAAGATGTACTCACTGCATCCCGGGAAGAAGAAACTGGTCATTTTTGACGGAGTCAAACACAATTATTCATACTTTTCAGACAGGAACAGGTATACTAGAGAAGTGACAGAATTTATAGACAGCTGCTGTGCTGTCTGATCGGAGGGTCTTGTTTTGAATAACGGACGGCTTCAGGCAAAAGAACGCAGGACGAATAAGAAAAGGGACGGGTTCAGCCCGTTCCAGAAGTTCGTTATGTTCCTTTCCATAACGCTTATTCTCGCTACTATAACGGTCTCCGCCATGTACCTCGTAAAGAGGAACGGAGGGATAGATCTTCCCATTATAGAGAAACTTAAGGGCTCCAACAAGGAGAAAGAGCCGGAACCGGTACCGGTAGAAGAAGAGGAATGGGACGGGTTTTCTCTCAAGAAGACCGATGATGCAGGCCAGAAATATGTTGATGACACGCTGTTCATCGGAGACAGCAACTTCCGAAGGATGTACATATATAAACTGCTTCCCCTGAAAAGCGTTATAGGCATGACTGGGAAAGGCATACAGGATGCGCTGTACAGTAAGGAAGTCTACCTTTCAGGCTATAAGGATCCTGTCTCTGTCGCGACAGCAGTACAGAAGATAGAACCCAGAAGGGTGCTGCTCTGCTTCGGGACGAATAACCTGACCGGGGACGTCGACAGTTTCATCAGTGTCTACAGAGATACCGTCGATGCGATCAGAAAGGCATATGAGTATACGGATGTGATCGTCATGTCGATACCGGCTCTCGCGAGCGACGTTAGCACGGAATACGGATGGCTGACAATGGAGGCGGTGGATACGTTCAATGCAGCCCTGAAAGAGATGTGCGTCGACATGGATGTGCCGTTCCTCAACGTCACGGACGGATGCCTAAAGGATCCTGAGACCGGCTACGCCAGGGAAGGGATAATGTACAGCGACGGGATCCATCTGGAGGAGCCCGGACTGAGAGACGTACTTGATTATTACCGGACA
Organism: Oscillospiraceae bacterium; assembly: GCA_017828855.1. GTDB lineage: Bacteria > Bacillota > Clostridia > Oscillospirales > Ruminococcaceae > RUG11783. The sequence continues at coordinate 9,166 of JAFZZV010000015.1, forward strand.
CACGCCTACATAACTGATGACAGGCGGTCCTCCAACGGTTCCGGCATATATGTCGTGGACGAGCCTGCAAAAGCTGAGCTCATCGACTGTGACAAGGTCCAGGCAGCTGTTATTACTAAGCTCGTGTCCGACGGGTACACTATGGCTTCCACAAGCGAGGACAAGAAAGGAATAGAGAGCAAGTATACCTATACGATCGATGCTTCCGCTGAAAAAGACAGTCAGGATAAATGGACAAGTTCAATATACAATTATATAAAATCATATTGCTTAAAAACTTCCAAGCTTGCAATCACCTGGTATGACATCAGCTCCGGAGCGCATGTGTTTGAGATAACAGAGTACCAGAAGTGCGCAGAAGGCAAACATACGGTAAAAGACTGGAAGATCGAGAAGGAAGCGACCTGCTCCGCAGAAGGACAGAAGAAGGGAACGTGCGAAGTGTGCGGAGAAGAGGTCACGGAAAAGATACCCAAAGACCCGAATAACCATACATATGCCTGGAAGACACTGGTCGACGCGACATGCACTTATACGGGTGAAGAGGAAGGGATCTGCAGCGGATGTGGTGCAAAGACCACGCGCGAGATACCGGCGAAAGGCCATGATCCGATAGTTACTCAGGAAGGGGTTGACGCGGGTTGTGAAACATCCGGGTGGACAAGAGAAGTCAAGTGCTCTGTCTGCGGAGAGATCCTGGAAGAGAGGGATGAGATTCCGGAACTCGGCCATGATTATGAAGCCACAATAGAGGTGGAGCCTACGGAGACGGAATACGGCGCTCACAGATACACATGCTCGAGATGTGGGGACTCCTTCCTCGAATATGACATCCCGCCAGTCGAACCGTCAGAACCATCGTCAGAACCGGAAGAATAAAGAATAAGGGCACCTGCGGAGAACGGCAGGTGTCCTTGTTTGAAAAAACGGATCCGCCAGCGCAAAGAGTTTCGCGGATCCTTCTCACAGCTCAACATATCGAAAGAGAGGACAGCCACCATGAGCCATATTTCCTTTGACTTCAGAAGTGCATATCTCCGCAAGAGCAATACAGTTCATATGATCCTTCCCGACCTTCCCAGCGTAGGCCCGCGGTTCTCCGATCCCAAGGAATTCTACGGCAGCGGAAAAAAGTTCCC
>JAFZZV010000193.1 GCA_017828855.1 Oscillospiraceae bacterium
GCACACTATAAAAGCCGCGCATTTTGACTCAAGTCAATCCACGCGGCTATAAGCGTGTGATGATGACTCAGCCTATGAGATGGAAATTCTCCTGCCTTCCGGCGAGATAATAGACCTTACCGCCGGTAAACATGATATCGGTCTCAAGGCCGAGATTGAATGAGGTATTGCTCCACTCAGCTAGAGTAAAGCCGCAATTCAGTTCCAGTGAATACGCGGTGTCATCGTAAAGAGGATAAGTCCCATTGCGTCCCTTTACTCCCTGCTGCTGATCATAAAGACCTATAGTAGGTCCCGCAGCGTGTCCGTGATATCCGATAGGATGGGTGTACAGGCAGGCGTTGAGTCCTTCCTTTTTGGCATCAGCTAGCGAGAGCGCGAGGATCTCGTTTCCGGTCCTCCCCGCCTTGAAATTGCTGACGACTATATCCTGGAAGCGGTTGACATCTCTGAGGGCACTGCGCAGGCACTCCGGAGCATCATCCTCTCCGTACCTAAGGACGTACGCGTTCTCCTGCGTATCTGTGCACAGTCCGAGATACCTGAAACCGAAATCGCAGTGGAGTATATCTCCCTGACGTATCACTTCTTCCTCTTCGAACCTTCCGCTGCCTTCTCTGATGATAGATACTTCACAGTCGAACCAGGGCTCGACGCCAAGGTCTATGCATTTCTGCATCATGAAGTATTTGACGTCGTGGTTGGTAGTTACTCCCGGGACTACGACTCTGGAAGAAAAAGCTTCATCGATTATTCCGTGGGCGACCTGCATGATGCCGTTATAGGCCTCCATCTCAAGATCCGTCCTGGTCTCCAGCCAGCCGATGCAAATGTCTTCCGCGGATACTATCCTGCTCATGAGATCTTCATCGAAGCAGGCTGTCATGTCGTCGTATATGACCTTGGTGAGCCCGTCAGCAAAAGAAAAGTCGGAGGACATATTCAGACCGATCTTGCTCACGCTGTTCTCCCTGAGAAGTCTTGCCAGGCACTCATACTGAGTCTCTGCCTTAGACGGATCCTCACACCACATCGAGTCCTTCTGATTGATCCATGCGGCTTCGTAATAATCGTCCAGACCTACTCCGGGTCTGGTAATCGAATACCTCTTGACCTTATCGTCCTTGAGGATGAACAGAAGAATTGTGAGCCTGCGCGCCGTGAACATTGCACAGGGCGTCAGTGTCTTTAGGACGGGATCCTCATTGTATTCATGGCACACAACGACCCATGAGTCTATGCCGGACCTCTTCATGACCTTGGGAAGCACTGCGTCGAATCTGTATCTGAGCCAGGAGTCCATGACCTTCTCCCTTTCCCTGTAAGGAAGGATCTTGGTCTTCAACTCATCGGCATGGACGCTCTCCTTGATGAGGCGATCTCCCTTTGAAATCATGTCAGTCCTCCAGTTTTGCCCACTCTCTCAGAGTAATCTCCTTGATCTCCCTGTATGCCCTTTCCGGATCGTCGTTTGTGATCTGGTTATTGAAGAGAGGCGCGATCTCCATCTCCATCTTAGCCTTGTTTAGACGCAGCTTCTCGGAAGCTGCATCATCGTTGTATTTCTCGTGTATGAGCTGCTCAAGTTCCTCCATACTGGTGGGGACCACGAAGAAGCAGACTGCTTCGGGGATGTTGAGTTTGAGCGGTCCTACGCCGGCAGCCTCGACTTCAACAAGGATGGCTTTATCCTGTTTCGTCCAGAAATCGATCTCGGATTTCAGCGTGCCGTAATAGTAGCCGTTGAACTCGGTGTACTCATACAGAGCCTTCTCCTTGACCGCTTTCGCAAAATACTTGTAATCGACGAAGTAGTATTTGTCTCCGTCCACCTCGTTATCCTTCTTGGGACGCGTGGTGATAGACACGATGAATCTGAGATCCAGATCCTTATCCTCCAGAAGAAGATCCCTTATCGCGCCTTTTCCGACCGAACTTGCTCCGGATAGGACGAGAACTCTTTTTGCCATTTTATCTGCACTCCTTTATTAATCCTGTCAGTACTCTGTATGATCTGTCGAACGACTCCAGATCCAGTCTTTCGTCTGGGGTATGTATGTGTTCGGAGACAGGGCCGTATGTGATGATATCCTCAAGTCCGAGCGACTTGAATATCCCGCACTCATTGCCTCCGTGTGTCGCCTGACATATCAATTCTACCCCAAGTTCATTCTGAAGCACAACAGCAAGTTTGTCCCTTAGTTCAGACACCGGGTTGTAATTCCACCCCGGATACGCTGAATTGATGCTTACCGTCACACCGTATATTCCGGCGAGAGTGCGCATCTTATTGAGCAGGTCGTCAGTGCTGCTGGAGATCGCGCTTCTAAGTGAGTCAGTGGCAATGACCTTGCTGTCCGCCGTGCGTACGATGCCTAGATTGAGCGAGGTCACCGTGAGGCCTTCGATCGCCATAGACCGGTGCTGGAATCCGTTGGGAATTAGGTACAGATAGTTGATGACTCTTTCGGTGGAATCAGCAGTAAACCTGTTCTCTGCCCTTCCGGTCTCCGTTACCGCTGCAGTGAAACCGGGATCCGAGAATTCGAGTTCCGTGGATATCGCGGATGCGATACTATCAAGTGCTTCATTTATCCTTTCAGGTGCGGCCGGACTCGCAAAGACAATATCGCACTCTCTCGGAATAGCGTTCTCCTTGAGTCCTCCGTTTATGCTGACGACGTTCATTGCGATCCCGGCAAGCGTCATCTCCTTGAAGATCCTGACTGCCAGGACGTTCGCATTGCCTTTCTCCTTGTGGATCTCACTGCCGGAATGACCTCCGAGGAGCCCGCCTACATAAAGATCGTATGTCGGTTCGTCGTTGGGCTCACACTGGCACGGGATAGTGGAATTGACTCTTGTCCCTCCGGACGAAGAGATGCATGTGCGAACCTCGCCGCTTCCGTCCAGCGATATCATCCTCTTGGCTCTGAAATACTCGCTCTTAAGCTTCACGGCTCCCAGAAGGCCTACCTCCTCCTGCACTGTGAAGCAGCACTCGAGCGGAGGATGAGGAAGACTGTTATCCTCCAGGATAGCGAGCATGTAGGCTACACCTGCTCCGTCATCCGCTCCCAGCGTTGTGCCTTCCGCGTTGAGCCAGCCATCTTCATCAACATACAGCTTTAACGGATCCCTCTCGAAATCATGGACCGTCCCTTTGTTGGCCTCGCATACCATATCCATGTGTGCCTGGATGAGAAGAGGGGCACTGTCACCGTATCCTTCCGACGGTTCTTTATAGATCACTACATTGTTGAATTCATCCTGCAGATACCTGAGTCCTTTTGATTCAGCGAAAGAAACTATATAGTCCGACACCGCTTTCTCATTGTATGACCCGTGTGGGATCCCGGCTAATTCATTGAAGTAGTAACAGTAACGCTTGCTGAGATCGAATACCATCCGGTACCTCCTGTTTCTCGGACATGAAAAATATATAAATAACATAGCGCCGTCAATATACATCAGTATGTATAATATGCATTCATGACAGGCAGCTAGTCCGTTGGGACTATTATACTTGAATACTCAGACATTTTAAAGGAAACACAAGCAAAAAGCCGGCAGGTCTTTTCAAACAAAAAATGTATAATCCGGTGAATACGGTGGGAATGATACCGCCATCCAAAGCACAAAAAACCGGGAAGGGCTGAACAAGTCCTTCCCGGAGATCTTATCCTTTGCCGGATCCTCAGATAGCCTCTGCGTTGACAAACTGGCTGGTCCACAGTTCGGAGTAGAATCCGCCCTTCTGGAGAAGCTCTTCGTGCGTACCTGTCTCTACGATATCGCCGTCCCTCATGACGAGGATGATATCGGCGTTCCTGATGGTGCTCAGGCGGTGCGCGATCGTGAATGATGTCCTTCCCCTTGTGAGGAGGTCCATAGCGTCCTGTACGATCTGTTCCGTTCTGGTATCGACAGAACTGGTTGCCTCATCGAGGATGAGCAGAGGAGCATTCTGGATCATAGCTCTCGCGATGGTCATCAGCTGGCGCTGTCCTGCGGACATGTTGCTGTCCTCAGAGAGAATAGTGTCATATCCGTTGGGCAATCCGGAGATATAGTTGTGAAGTCCGACAAGCTTGCAGGCCTCTACGACCTTTTCGTCGCTGACATCCTTCATGCTGTAAACGATGTTCTCTCTGATCGTTCCCTCAAACAGCCAGCTGTCCTGAAGGACCATGCAGAACTGCTCATGCACGTTCTCTCTGGTGACGTCTCTGGTGTCAATGCCGTCAATGGAGATCTTGCCGCCGTTGAGCTCATAGAACCTCATCAGCAGGTTGACCATAGTGGTCTTTCCCGCTCCGGTAGGTCCTACGATAGCGACTTTCTTTCCGGCTTCGATGTTCGCGGAGAAATCGTTGATTATGATCTTGTCTGGATCGTAACCGAAGTGGACATGACTGAATTCCACATCGCCCTTTATGTTCTCCATCCTCTGGGTCTTGTAGGATTCGTCCTCCATCTCCTCCACATCAAGGAACTCGAACACGCGTTCACAGGCTGCCGCAGCGGACTGGAGGTTCGTGATGGAGTTGGCGACCATGCTCATGGGCATGGTGAACATGCGTACATATATGATGAAGGCTATGATCGTCCCGAACGGGATCGTTCCCGCCTTTGCCATCATTGCGCCGAAGACGCAGACAGCCACATATCCGAGGTTGCTCAGCAGTTCCATGAGCGGGAACGTGATTCCGCTGATGAACTGGCTCTTCCAGTTGTTCTCAAAGAGTTTGTCGTTGAGGTACTCGAACTCCTCTCTGGACTCGTCCTCGCCGTTGTACGCCTTGACGATCAAATGACCTGCGTACATCTCCTCAATGTGTCCGTTCAGCAGACCGAGGTAGGACTGCCTACGGGTGAAGTATCCCTGGCTTCTCTTTATGATGACATTCATCAGAAGGAATCCCAGGATGGAGCATGTCAGAACGATCGCAGTGAGCTTTACGTTTGTCAGCAGCATCATGATGGTGCAGCCGATGAAGGTCGTAATGGACGTCACGACGGAACTTGAAGCCATGTTGAGGCTCATTCCTATGGTGTCGACATCGTTGGTGACACGGCTCAGAACATCACCGAATGATGATGAATCGAAGCTCTTTAGCGGGATGCGGTTCAGCTTGTGAGATATGTCGTTGCGCATCTGCCTCATGAGCTTCTGTGAAGCTCTGTTCAGGTTGAGGCTCTGGATGAGAATGAGTACGGATGCGAACAGATAGAAAAGAAGGCTTCTGATAGCGACTCTGATAACGGCCGGAATATCCACGCCGCCGGATTTCATGCCGGCTTCGATGAGGTTGGTCATCTTGCTGAGGTTATCCGGTCCGAACAGCGTCATGATGACGCTGAGTACCGAAGCCGAGAATGCGAGTATGAACTGCGGGAGGATATCTTTCCCGTATGCGAGCAGCTTTTTTGCGGCTCCTTTGAAATCCCTGGGCTTCTCTGCGATGCGCATCCTTCCGGGCCCGCGGTTCGAATTGATGTTAGCCTGTCCAAGTTGGTAACTGTTTTTCTTAGCCATTATGCAAGTTCCTCCTCTGACAGCTGTGTATATGCGATCTCCCGGTACACCTGGCAGCTCCTCATGAGCTCCTCATGTGTTCCCATTCCTACTGCTTTTCCTTCATCAAGGACGATGATCTTGTCCGCGTCTCTGATGGTTCCTATCCTCTGCGCCACTATCAGAGTAGTCACTCCGGCAGTCTCCTGCTTGAGTGCGGACCTCAGTAAGCGGTCCGTCTTAAAGTCAAGCGCGGAGAATGTGTCATCAAAGATGTATATCTCCGGCTTTCTGTAGACGACCCTCGCCACCGAGAGTCTCTGTCTCTGGCCTCCGGACACGTTCGTGCCGCCTCTTGTGATCTCAGCGTCATATGTATTCTCCATCTTCTCCACGAATTCCGTGGCCTGCGCGATGGATACTGCTCTCTTCACTTCGGCTTCGGAGTCCTCGTCCTCCGCATGATTACCGCCCTCGCCGTACTCGATATTAGATGATACGGTGCCTGAGAACAGCACTGCGGTCTGAGGAGCATAACCGATGAGGTTGCGAAGAGCATGCTGGTTATATTCCCTGACATCCCTTCCGTCCACCAGGACTTCTCCTTTTGTCACATCGTAGAATCTGGGGATGAGGTTGACCAGTGATGTTTTGCCGCTTCCCGTGGCGCCTATGAAGGCGACGGTCTCGCCTTTCTCGGCTGTGAAGGAGATATCACTGAGGACTTCACCTTCCGTTCCGGGATAGGAGAAACTGACGTTCCTGAACTCGACCGTTCCTTCTTTGCCCTTGACTCCCTCAGTCTCCGGTCCGTCCGTGATCTCAAGATCGCAGTCCAGGACCTCGTTGATCCTGTCGGCAGCGACTGAAGCCCTGGGGATCATGTTGAAGATCATCTCAAGGTTCATGAAGGACATCAGCAGTCTGCTGGCATAGTTGGAGAACACGACCATCTCGGAGAATGTCACGAGAGCTTCCGTGGTGCCAACCGTCTCATTTATCAGATAGGCACCTATAAGATAGATCCCGACTGTGAGGCCGTTGTTGACGAATCTCATCACAGGTCTGGTGGAGCTCATGATGGTCTGCGCCGCCAGCATATTGTAAGAGAGGTTCTCGTTCGCTTCCTCGAACTTCTTCTCCTGATAGTCCTCCGCGTTGTAAGCACGGATGACGCGGATACCTGTGAGGTTCTCTCTGGTCGCTTTGTTGAGTTCGTCGGTCAGGTCCTGCATCTTCCTGAATCTCGGGTGAGCATACTTTATCACCACGATCACGATGCAGATGACTGCTATGATCGCCCCTCCTGTGAGGGATGTCCACTGCCAGTGCTTTCCCCAGATCTTAATGAGAGCGACGATGACTGAAATGGGGGTCCTGATGATCATCCTCAGACCTCCCGCGATGAACATCTGCATCTGAGTGACGTCGTTTGTGGATCTGGTGATCAGCGATGCAGTGGAGAATCTGTCTATCTCATTGAGAGAGAAGGACTGCACCTTGTTGAAGATATCACTTCTGAGGTGCTTGGAATATAAGCCTCCCAGCATCGCCGACACATATCCGGAAGTGAGACCTATGACCGTGCTCAGCAGAGCCAACAGCATCATTATGCCGCCGGCCTGCCAGATCGCAGACATTTCGCTGCCTTCCGTCTGCACCAGCATGGTGATGCTGGACATGTAGTCCGGGATCTTCATCTCGGTCCACACCTGCGCCAGGACGAGAGCAATGCTGAAAAGAAGCAGCATCATCTCCTGTCTGCGCATACGTTTGATTGCTTTGAACATATATTTACTCCTTTTAAATTATTTACAGTTCCTGATCGGCTACCTTTGTCAGCAGCCTGTAAAGCTGATCCTTCTCCTCATCCGAAAGGATCTCAAACAGTTCTTTCGTAGTCTTGTCCCTCTCCTCCGTCATGACGTCATTCATCTCACGTCCGGACTCTGTTATAAAGACTATCTGTTCCCTCTTGTCCTCCTCGCTCCTCTTCCTCATGATGAACCCCATCTTCTCGAGTTTCTCAAGAGCTCCGGTGAGGGACTGCGGCCGTATATGCATTCTCTGAGCGAGCAGTTTCTGTGTGATACCGTCCTCTTCCGACAGAAGATGCAGTATCAGCCCATTGTGAAGCGTCCCGTCAACGCTGTCTCTGTCCAGGACAGAATGAAAAAGCCGGCTGTGAAGCCGCACTATCCGGAAAACGGAGATCAGAAGGTCGTTGTCTTTCATGCTGTATTTCTCCTGATATGGCATTCAGTAAAAGCATATTAAGATTACTGATATTAAGTATGCTGACATTAAGTATGCTTACATTAAGCTTGTTGATTTTAAGATTGTTTATATTAAGATTCCTTACTAATTATATGAGCTATCTCTGTTCATGTCAACAGCACACCGGAAAATGTTCTGCTGATTCCCTTGCAGTGAATGGCGACGGATATTATTCTATATTAGGCAGTTAAAGCACTAAAACGGACAGGAGAAGAACATGGCCAAAGAACTTAACGAAAATGTATTGAAGGATCTGAAGAAAAAGTATGATTCCGACCGCACCGCTAAAGCGGTCAGAAGAGCTCTCAACAAGACAGATGTACTTGATCTTGCCGCAGTGCAGGAGAACGCAAACAAAGTCCAGCACAACTTCGAGATCAACATCGAGACGATGAAGGCTACTTCGCAGGGCAACTCAGGCAGGTGCTGGATCTTCGCCGGTGCGAACTTCCTCAGAGAGGAAGTCGCCAGAAAGTGCGGGATCAAGGACTTTGAGCTCTCGCAGAACTATATCGCTTTCTGGGACAAACTCGAGAAGATCAACTGGACAATGGAGAGCATCATATCTCTGAAAGATGTCGAATGGGACGACCGCACACTCATGTGGGTCCTTCAGAACGGCATCGGCGACGGCGGTCAGTGGGATATGTTTGCCGCAATAATCAAGAAATACGGTGTCGTGCCGCTGTCTGCCTTCCCGGAAACATACGCAGCCGGACACACAAGGAGCTGGTGCTCTCTGGTCAACAGAAGGCTCAGGAAGTTCGCCGCTGACGTTCAGCGCAACAGAGAGGATGCAGCAAAGATCGCTGAACTCAAAGAGAAATGCCTTGAGGAACTCTATTCCTTCTCGGTATCCTGCTTTGGCGAAGTACCGGAAACATTCGATTTCGAGTATACAGACAAGGACAACAAGTATCATATCGACAGAGGGCTCACACCCAAGTCGTTCTATGAAAAATATGTGGGCCTGGATCTGGACGATTACGCATCTCTGATCACCTCTCCCACCAAGGATAAACCCTATCACGAGAGATTCACCGTAAACTATGTCGGTAACGTGGTAGGCTGTCCCGTGATCTATCTCAACCTCACTATGGATGAGCTGAAGGACGGCATCGTGGCTCAGCTCAGGGACGGTCAGATCGTCTGGTTCGGTTCCGACGTCGGCCGCTGGGGCGACAGGAAATCGGGAGTATGGGACATGAACAACTTCGATCTCGGCTCGCTCTTCGATCTCGATATCTCCATGACCAAGGAGGACTCCCTCTACTACTGCGAGAGCGCGATGAACCATGCTATGTGCATCACCGGTGTCACATTTGACGAGAACGGTGCACCGGACAAGTGGAAGATCGAGAACAGCTGGGGCGATGAGATGGGCAATAAAGGATATTATCTCGCCTCTTCCGAATGGTTCGACACATACGTGTTCCAGGCCGTCGTAAATAAAAAGTATCTTCCGGAAGACATAGTCAGATGTCTGGAGAAAGAACCGATCGAACTGAATCCGTGGGATCCCATGGGTACCCTTGCCGACTGAAAGGAATCCGTAAATGCGTATATCTGACCAGAGCTTCCTGATCCGGGACGTCCCCTCTCTTGAGGATCTCAGGGGAAAGGTCGTACCCTACAGGGAGCAGGAAAAGATCCACAACAGATGGCTCATGGAGAGGCTTGAAACAGTCATGCCTAAAGTCCTCAAAGAGTCAGGACTTGATATGTGGGTCATAGCATTCAACGAATACAACGAAGATCCGCTGTACAGGACTCTTCTCCCGAAGCATTTCTTTACCGGAAGGAGGACCATGTGCCTGGTCTTTGTCCTTAGGGACGGAGAACTCAAACGTCTGGCGCTAACGCGTCCCCACATCGGTCTCGACGGATACTACCAGCTCGAGTGGGTCAACCAGAAGGGTTCCAACTGGTCCATCCCTGAGGACTATCCGTATCCTCCCGAAACGCAGTGGGAATGCCTAAACAGAGTGGTGAACCAGTACGATCCGAAGACGATAGGACTGAACTACTCTGACGATTTCGCATTTGGGGACGGCTTGAGCCATTCTCTCGCAAAGAAGATCATTGAAGGGATAGATGAGAAGTACAGGTCCAGGATCGTATCGGCTGAGTACGCAGCCGTCAAATGGCTGGAGACAAGGACCGATACGGAACTGGCAGCATACAACGGGATCATGCAGATCCAGCACACGATGATCGCCGAGGCATTCTCCTCAAAGGTGATCACTCCGGGAGTCACCACTAATGCGGACGTCAAATACTGGATGATGCAGTCCGTTATCGATATGGGGCTTGAGCCGTGGTTCGATTACGAGTGCACCATCATAAGAAAGGATGTCGGCTGGGTAGAAGGCGAAGACGTCATAATGCCCGGTGACTGCCTGAGGTGTGACGTCGGTTTCAGATATCTCGATCTCTGTACCGACACTCAGGAGATGGCTTATGTCCTGAAGCCCGGTGAGACCGATGCCCCCGACTACCTCAAGAAGGCGCTCGCTCAGGTCAACCGTTTCCAGGATATCGTCATTTCAAACTTCAGGGTCGGTTCCACCGGCAACGAGATCCTCGCCGCTTCAAGGGAGCAGGCGATAAGTGAAGGGCTCAAGCCCAGCCTCTATTCCCATCCGATAGGGTTCCACGGACATGCAGCTGGTCCGACCATCGGCCTTGTCGATGCCCAGAACGGAGTTCCGGTAAGAGGCGACTACGCTGTTAGTGACCACACCTGCTATTCGCTGGAACTGAACTGCACCGTTGACATTCCGGAATGGAACATCTCCTCTCTCTGGGGATTTGAGACCGATATCTCGGTAGCCGACGGACACATAGAGTTTCTTGCCGGAAGGCAGGATGAGTATCATCTCGTCAAATAGTTGCTGAGACAACTGTCTCTGAAGCATCAGACAGAAAAACCCCGGATCATTAAGCTCAGTGCTTATGTGATCCGGGGAATATTATTATCTGCGGGAACAAATATCTCAGACTTTCGATATAAGGCCCATCTTCTCCAGTGTGTCCGCAAACAGAACGACAAGGTCTTTCCTGTCCTTGCCTGAATCAAGGGAAACCTCCCGCACGACCTGCCCGAGAGTTCTGACACCGTCGATATAATAGACGGCATTTGACTCGACATCCATCATCGCAAATCGGTCAGTACC
>JAFZZV010000002.1 GCA_017828855.1 Oscillospiraceae bacterium
ACGGCGTCGCAGTCTATCACAGGCACTCCCAGCTCTGACAGCATCGAGAGGACAGTGCTCTTTCCGCTGCCGCTTCGACCGGTCAGCCCGTAAACCCTGATCCTTCCGCTCACAGTATCACCTCGTCGAATCCGGCGGCGCGCATGAGCCTGTTGGAAACAGCCATTGCCTCCCCGCTCTCCTCCGGTGCCCTGACGAACACCCTCTTGGCCCCGATCCTGTCCAGCTGCCTGAGGACCGCGAAGACGCTGTGTGCCTGGCTCCTGGCGTCATCCCTGCCTCCGTATGGGATGCTGGGTATATCAATGCTGTCCTCATCTCCGTAGAAGCACATGGCGTAATCCCCGTCAGCGTAATTCTCCCTGACGTATTCGGCGAATCTCTCAAGGCTTCCCTTTACCAGCGTGACCTTGCACTCCGGAGCATAGTGCCTGTACTTCAGTCCCGGGGACTGGACCTTCTCGTCCTCCCCGACCTTTCTGTTGACCGCTTCCGACACCTCGGCATCGGGTATGATCTCCTGTATCTCCTCAAGTGATATGATCCCCGGCCTGAGGATGACCGGGTGGTCCCCTGTCATTGATACCACCGTGCTCTCCACGCCGACCTCGCAGCTCCCTCCGTCAATGATGAGCGGTATCTTTCCCCACAGATCGCTGACGCAGTGCTCAGCTGTAGTCGGTGACGGTTTTCCCGACAGGTTCGCGGATGGCGCGGCTAGCGGTACTCCTGCCGCTTTGATCACGGCGTTCGCGACAGGATGGGACGGGAATCTCACTGCTACGGTATCCATGCCGCAGGTTATCGTGTCCGAGACTCTGTCCGTCTTGCGGAATATCATCGTCAGCGGGCCCGGCCAGAACCGCTCCGCGAGGAGCAGCGCGTTATGCGGGACTTCCTTCACGATGCCGTCCAGCATGTCCATGGACGAGATATGGACGATCACAGGGTTATCCTGCGGTCTCCCCTTGACCCTGTACACTTCCCTGAGGGCTTCCTCGCTGTAAATGGACGCAGCCAGGCCATATACGGTCTCCGTAGGGATCGCCACGATCTTTCCCTTCCTCAGCAGCCCTGCCGCAGTTTCGGCTGCTCTCTCCAGTCCGTCCTGTTCTGTTTTGATCAGTTCTGTGTTCAATATGATCCCCTCAGGCTTCCGTTCCGGCGGATCTGAGTTTTTCCGCTCTGTCAGCCGTTGCAAGCGCCTCTATTATCTCCCCGAGATCCCCGTTCATGATCGACTCTATCTTGTATAGGGTGAGGTTGATCCTGTGATCCGTGACCCTTCCCTGCGGGAAGTTGTAGGTGCGGATCCGCTCGCTCCTGTCTCCTGTTCCGACCTGGCTTCTGCGCTCCTCTGCGATCTTTCCCTGCTGTTCCTGCTTCTTCTCCTCAAGCAGCTTAGATCTGAGGATCTTCATGGCCCTGTCCTTGTTCTTGAACTGGCTCCTCTCGTCCTGGCACTCCACGACAAGTCCGGTCGGCAGGTATGTGATCCTTATGGCGGACTCGGTCTTGTTGACATGCTGCCCGCCGGCTCCGCTGGAGCGGAACGTATCTATCTGCAGGTCCTTCGGGTTTATCTCAAGCTCGACATCCTCAGCCTCCGGAAGCGTGGCGACCGTGCAGGTCGACGTCTGTATCCTTCCCTGAGCCTCAGTCTCCGGCACTCGCTGGACCCTGTGCACTCCGCTCTCGTACTTGAGCTTGCTGTAGGCGCCCTTGCCCTCGACCATGAAGCTGATCTCCTTGTACCCGCCCAGTTCGGTCGCGTTCTCGTTAACGACTTCCGTTTTCCAGTTCTGGGTGACAGAGTACATGCTGTACATCCTGTAGAGATCTGCAGCGAAAAGCGCGGCTTCCTCGCCGCCTGCTCCGGCCCTTATCTCCATGATGACGCTCTTGTCATCGTCCTCGTCCCGGGGAAGGAGCAGGACCTTGAGTTCCTCCTCGCTCTGCCTCATCGCTTCCGAAGCGGACTCCTTCTGCTCCTGCGCCATCTCCCTGAGGTCCAGGTCACTTGAGGGATCCGCAAGGATCTCCTCCGCCTCCTCTGACTCGCTCTTCGCGGCGAGATATCTGTCGAACTCCTCGACTACCGGAGACAGATTCTTATATTCCTTGTTGAGGTCTCTGAATCGCTCCTGGTCGCTGACCGTTTCCGGCAGCTGCAGGAGCCTGTAGATCTCTTCAAATCTCTCTTTGATCTTTTGCAGTTTCTCAAACATTATCAGCGGATGACCCTTTCGCCGTTAACTGTCTTTATGCTCTTCTCCACTTTCTGTCTCGGGAGCATTATCTCCCTGCCGCAGCCTGAGCATTTTATCTTGAAATCCATCCCTATGCGCAGCACCTCAAAAGTGCTGCTCCCGCAGGGATGTTGTTTTTTTACTGTGATGATGTCACCGACCTTTATATCCATACGGACCTCCATCCGTGCTGCGGGGCCTGCAGATGCCTGACTGGCACCGCACCTCTCCGAATGCCTTGTCACTGTCTCCTGTAGAGCTTAAGATACTCGCCTGTCATGATCCCGGAATCAAAAGACTCCGCCATGGAAGCCAGTTCGGAAGAATGATCCGAGGCGTCTCTGCAGACTGTCCTTACAGCCTCAACAACTGCGTCCGTGTCATCTTTTGGGACCACGATCCCGCAGCCCTCCCCGACTGACTCGGGACTTCCTCCGGTCCTGAAAGTCACTACGGGGGTCCCGCATGAGATGGCTTCCAGGTTTACGGTCGGATAGTTGTCCTCTCTCATCGGATTGACGAACACGTCGGCTGCCGAGTATATCTCCGCCAGCTCCTTCTGGTTCGAAGTCCGC
>JAFZZV010000194.1 GCA_017828855.1 Oscillospiraceae bacterium
CCTGGACAAGCTGAGCGTCAAAGAACACGAAGACCCCTTTAGGGGTCCGGGTAAGTACTACAAAAAGCCCTTTAAGGGCATAGCGAGAGTCAAAGGCACTGGGGCTTGAACGATAGAGAAAAGCCAGCGCCTTGAGACGCTGGCCGGTAACATAGGCTTTTAGCCTTTGTGCAAACCACCCGTTTGACGGGTGGTTATGATTGCGGATAATTCTTTTGTCAGAAAGAAAACATCGGATGTTTCGCTGAAGGCTGATCGGGCGGAGCAGTAAAACGAGTACCTTATTCACGGGGATCGGACGCTGTATGCTGTTAAAGGTAAAACGTGTGTGGCATATTATTACCGGAAAGAAAAATGCTTCCCGATCGTAATGCAGGTAGAAGAGAAATGAGCCCTGCATCCCGGGAAGACCCATGTTGATCACAAGGAGAACAGAATGAGACCTTCCGAAAGAATCGATATGCACTCGCATTATTTCCCGCAGAAGTATTACGGGCTTCTGGAGAGATACGGCATCACACATCCGGACAACGTGTATGTGCCCAGGTGGAGCCTGCAGGACCAGCTCGACAGGATGGAGAAGACGAATATTATATATACTGCGCTCTCCATTACGTCGCCGTTCTTCTCGTTCGTGGATCCGCCGGAACTTGCTCGGGCAGTAAGGGAATGCAACGAAGAGGGATCGGAGATGGCAGGGGATCATCCCGACAGGATAGGGCTGCTCGCGTCGCTTCCGCTTCCGGACGTGCAGGCAAGCATAGACGAGATCAGATACTGCACGGAACACCTGAATGTAAAGGGCTTTGCCCTGCCGACACACGCGAACGGGGTATATATGGGCAATCCCGTGCTTGATCCCGTCATGCAGGCGCTGGACGATATCGGAGCGCTGGTGACTCTGCATCCGACCTCGCCCGCGCTGGTCATAGAGAACGTGAATGAGACGCTGCCGATACCGCTTTTCGAGTTTTATGTCGATACGGCCAGGGCAATGCTCAATATGGTATACAGAAAGGTGTTTGACAGATTCCCGAACATCCGGTTCGTGATGCCTCACGCCGGGGGATGCTTCACGGTCATGACCGAGAGGCTCTCTTCCGGAGCCGGTGCAGCCCTGGATATTAAAGGCAACATGAAGAAGATGTATTTCGACCTGGCCGGAAACCCGCTTCCGCTTCACCTGCAGGTGCTGCTGGAGACCGTCGGCATCGACAGGATAGTCTACGGCGTGGATTTCCCGTATCCTTCTCTTGAGGCTGGCCTTGAACACGGAAACGAGATAGACAGCTGCGGTCTTATCACTGACGAGCAGAGGAAGACCATCTATCTCGATAACGCGAGGAAGCTGCTGCGCCTGTGAGCGGAATGATCCGGATCCCGGAACAAGACATAACAGCAGATGGATATAAGTATCCCGGGCATCGGTCTGATGTCCGGGATGTTATGTACTATTCGATTATCTGCCAGCGCGCTGAGTTGGGATCCGGGTTAGGATCGAATTCTGCTTCTCCGCGTCCGATGCTCTCGTTGCCGAAGACCATCGTGAAGTCGTTGTCCTTTGTGAAGGGCTGCCACTCGGGCAAGCCTTTTCCGTTGGGATCTCCGTTCTTGCAGAAGTTGGTCCAGTAGGTGACCATGGTGTCTGACAGTTTGTAGTCATACTCTGTGAAGGGACGCCAGCATCTGTCCAGAGTGCCCTGTATATACCACAGGTCGCTGGAATGCCAGGAACCGGAGTCGTCGCCGGGGAGCGCACGGGAGAAGAAGTAGAGGTATCCGGGCTTTCTTCCGTTGGCTTCGTGCTTTAACAGCAGATCGCGCATCCCGGAGTTGATGGCGGGAGGCATCCAGGGCATCGGAGCGCCGCCGGCCATATCGTCCCTGGTTGAGCCCATCATGAGCTGCACGTCGTTGTATTCGCCCTTGTTGATGTATTCTTCATAGGTCTTGGTAAGGGCATATCCGTCGATGAACGGCCCAAAAGCCAGCGGCAGCCTGATGTTGCCTAGATCCGGACGGAAGGTTTTGTAGTGTTCCATGAGCTCTTCCGCCGTGAGGCTGCGCATCTCGAGAGGAGAGTCATAGCCGCAGTGTTTTACGAACTGTTCGCCTACGCTGTAGGGGAGCTCATTGTCCCTGAATCCGCCGAGGCCGCTGTGCACCACAGCTTTCTGGATCATACCCTTCATGAGGGGAGAGCACATCAGCGCTATGACTGAACCGGCACCGGCTGACTGACCGAATGCCATGACGTTCTCCGGATCACCGCCGAACTGCACGATGTTTTCATGCACCCACTTCATGGCCGCGATCTGGTCCAGCAGGCCGAAGTTGCCTGACGTGCCGTGCTCGTCATCAAGGTCGTGATGAGCCAGGTATCCAAATACGGACAGCCTGTAGTTGATGGAGACGTATACGACGCCTTTTGACGCGAAGGCTTCTCCGTCGAATTCCTTCTCGTGTGCGAAACCTGAGTTGAATCCTCCCCCGAAGATCCATACCGCTACCGGCAGCTTCTCGTTGGGGCTCTTTGCGGGAGTCCATACGTTGAGGTAGAGGCAGTCTTCGCTGGGTACGAACGGATCGTTCTGCCACTCGCGGTCATAGAATGATCCCTTTCTGTGCACGCCCTGCATCGGCGGTGCGTTGAAGGTGTCGGCTTTCCTCACGCCTTCCCAGGGCACCACGGGCTGAGGTGCTCTCCATCTGAGATCGCCCACGGGCGGTGCCGCGAAGGGCACTCCTCTGAATACCGTGATGTCTTTTCCGGGTATCTCAACACCGGATACAAGACCTGCATTTGTCTTTGCTGTAGTCAATGCCATTGAAATGATCCTCCCGGCAATGCCGTCTGATGAGCATCGGCTGATGCTTGTTTTTCTTCTTGAGATAATATTAGCGGATAGGATGCTTCCTGTACAAGGATATGAGGTACAAAGCGGGATCAACAGGCCGCATCTCCTGAAGTGAGTTCGCAGGCAGGGACGATGTGTGTTTGATGCAGGTGAGGAAAGGGACGGTGTGCGGCGGTACAGTGCGGTAAAGGCATGGATATGGACATGACTGTGTTTGAGTATCTATGTCCAGGGTCGATCCTCAATACGTAACCGGAGTCTGATTTTCCTGCAGTTGCTTAAGAAGACCTGAGCGGCAAAAATCAGACTATCAGCGTACCGCTGTTTCTGTGAGAACCTGTAAATGCCGGTGTGGATGTGTGTACGGATCTGCTTGTGCGCTGATGATTCCATTTTTATTCAAGATATGAATGTACACTTTTTCAAAACAAGGATGTACACAGAGAGGAGAAGAGATAGTGTCTCTTATACCCGTCAGATGTTAGAATAGTGGCAGAGATAAGTCATGTTTCGGAAAGGGTAATAATATGCTTCATAGAGATAAATGGCCGGTAATAGAGTATGACGATAATCCGGTTGCCAAGCTGAATCCCGCGCACTATGCCGGTGACGGATTTGATACGGACAAACTGGTCATCACATTCTTTCCCGAAGTGATAGAGAAGCTCCTGCTTGCCGATAAGATCAAAAGAAGCAGTGTTATTCCAGGTGAGAATCCGGTGATCATATACAGATTTACAGATAAACCGGACGTGTTGCTGACTCTCGGGCAGGTGGGATGCCCCGCGTGCGGCGGAAATCTTGATCTGTTCAACGCTATGGGGATCACAAAGGTGATGTTCTGCGGAGGAGGCGGGGTACTGGACAACAGTCTGGAAGTCGGCCAGATACTTGTTGTGGAAGGCGCCATCAGGGATGAAGGCTTTTCGTACCAGTATGTGCCTGCATCCCGGATCATTTACACGGATCCTGATGTCAATAAAGTGATCACAGAATACCTGGAAAAACAAAACGTGTCATATCTGAGCGGTCTGGTCTGGACAACAGATGCCATTTTCCGGGAAACAGCGGATAGAATCGAGCTCCGGAAGAGTGAAGGTGCAAGGATAGTTGAGATGGAACAGGCGGGATGCATTGCCGTTGCTCAATTTCGCAAATTCTCATACGGAGCTTTGATCTACAGCGGCGACGATCTGTCAGGTGATGAGTGGGACGGCAGGGAATGGCGAAGCAGGGAAGGAGTCCGCTACGACCTTGTCAGGCTGTGTTCGGAACTAGTCAGCCTCATTTAGTGAATACGTTCTATTTTGATGCATTATTCATTGTGAAAGGCAACTATCAATGACAGAGATGGAGGCCATCGTGGAAGACAGATCATCGAAGGACAATAAGACTCTCATAGAATTCTGGAACAGCGCATACAACATCTCGGAAGATGAGATGGAGGAGTGCCGGAAGGATCCCGAAAGTTGGAAAGGACTTGTCCCTTCCGAAAAACTGTTCCATGCGGCTGAGACGCTGGGAAGCAGGAAGAAGATCCTTGATTACGGCTGCGGCATGGGATGGGCAGGCATCGTCGCCGCCAAAAGCGGATGCCCGGACGTGACTGCGGTGGACGTATCCGAGACCGGAGTCCGTTCCGCGGAAGAGTTCGCAAAGCTGTACAGTGTACAGGACCTGGTTCATACTAGCTTGGTATCTCCAGATTGGCTCTCGACAGTACCTGACGGAACATACGACGGTTTGTTTTGTTCCAACGTTCTTGATGTGGTGCCTTCCGTCACTGCGGAAGTGATCATAAGGGAAGCAGCCAGAGTCGTTATCGATGACGCGAGCGTAATCATAGGTCTGAACTACTATATGTTTCCGGAAAAGGCCGCAGAGCGGGGAATAGAGCTTGTTGACGGAAACTGTGTCTATATGAATGGTGTGCTCAGGCTCGTTTCTCATTCTGACGATGAATGGGCTGAGATCTTTTCTCCGTACTTTACGGTGGAGAAACTGGATCATTTCGCGTGGCCGGGAGAGACGGAGGAGACCAGGAGACTGTTCTTCCTTAGTAAGAAATGAAGATAGCTCAATAATGGATAACCGCTTCTCTTAAAGAAAAGAAGCGGTTTATTGTTATTTGGGGATACTAATCAATTAGGATCGCTTGGCAGTTTTATTGTGTTCCTGCATTTCTTTTCGGTGA
>JAFZZV010000195.1 GCA_017828855.1 Oscillospiraceae bacterium
CCTTGAGCAGCGCGTCAAGAACGGCGATGAGCTGCCGAGATTCGCGTTCTGTGTGGGTCTTGAGGACTTCACCAGGGAAGGAAACATTGCGTTCCGCGATTATGCCGAGAGCTTGGGCGTGCATATAGACTGGTACGAGGAGCACGGCATGCACGACTGGGACAGCTGGAACATCTACATACCCAAGGTGTTCGAGTTCATCAGCAGATACAGGAGAGAGGACGGCTTGGAATAGACCGGGTCATATGGTCAGTAAAGGGAGGACATCAAATGGCGTCCTCCCTTTTTCCGTCTGTTTTTTCCGCAAGTCTTAACCCGTGACTATCGCAACTCCAGCAGAGCATCCAAGCCTGCTGGCGCCTGCATTGAGCATCTTCACGGCGTCGGTATAGGTCCTGATCCCTCCGGATGCCTTGACTCCCATTTCCGCCCCCACTGTCCTTCTCATGAGTTCCACGTCCTCGGCGGTCGCTCCGCCTTTGGAGTACCCGGTGGAGGTCTTTACGAAATCAGCCCCGGCAAGCCTTGCCACAGTACAGATCCCGACCTTCTCCTCATCAGTCAGGAGCGCTGTCTCGATGATGACCTTGACCAGCGCTTTCCCCTCAGCGGCTCTGACCACAGTCGAAATATCTTCGAATGCTTTTCTCCACTCTCCGTTCTTCACGTTGGCGATGTCGATGACCATGTCGACCTCCTCCGCTCCGTCGGATATGGCCTTCACGGTCTCCGCCGCCTTTATCTCCGGCTCATGTGTGCCGAACGGGAATCCTATCACGCAGCACGTTCTCACACCGCTTCCCTTGAGTCTCCGCGATACCTGCCCGGCATATGTGGGGTTGACGCAAACGCTGGCAAACGAATGCTCCAGTGCCTGGTCACAGATCGCGTCTATCTCCTCAGCGGAAGCCTCCGGCTTGAGCAGGGTGTGGTCGATGAACGCCGCGAGTTCCTTCGGCTCGTAATCCTTTTCCTCAAAAACATATTCCGCCGGCTCTGTAAACTCAAGTCCCGCCCGGGACGCGGTTTCTGCGGCAGTCTTCCGGATATCCATTGTCACTCCAACCTCCGATGTTTTTCTCATTATACACCCTTGCGCACGCTGAAAGCCCCTATCTCTCCGCGGATCTGCTTGCGGATCTGCTTCAGCCCTAACTTCTTTATAAGAGCGCAGAGAAGTATTATAATTGTCAAAATGGGAATTTATGGGCATTCTGCTCTATGACTGGAGGAAACAGAATTGGCATACGATATAGCTGAGCTTCTCGAAAAGGGAGGCAGGATACACTTTGTGGGCATCGGAGGATCCGGGATGTTCCCGATCGTCCAGATCCTTCATTCTCTGGGTCATGAGATCTCGGGAAGCGATGTCAGTGAAGGCAGCATAGTGGAATATGAGCGGGCAATGGGGATCGATGTCTGCATCGGTCACAAGGCGGAGAACGTCGACGGCGCTTCGATGCTTGTTGTCACTGCCGCTCTCTTCTCGGATAACCCCGAGGTCGCCAGAGCGAATGAGCTCGGTATACCGGTCATCCCGAGAGCCGACATGTTCGGATATATCACCACGCTCTACAGCAACGCGATGTGCGTCAGCGGCACTCACGGCAAGACCACAACGACCTGCATGCTCACCTCTATTCTGCTCAAGGCAGGATTGGATCCCTCCGCTCTCATAGGCGGAAAGCTCCCCCTGATCAATGGTTACGGACGCGTAGGCGAGTCAGAGAACTTCGTATGCGAAGCATGCGAGTTTAAGGATACGTTCCTTCACCTTTCGCCGTCTTACTCTATCATTCTCAACATAGACAACGACCACCTGGACTATTTCGGCACCATAGAGAACTCCATGAAGTCCTTCCGCCGTTTCGCGGACAACGCCTCTCGTGCAGTCGTCGCGAATATCGATGACGCGAACACTGTCAAGGCGCTGGACGGATTCACCGGCAATATAGTGTGGTTCGGAGAGAGCGGAGACGCCGATTACAGAATCTCCGACGCCGTGCCTTACGACAGGGCGTTCTTCCGGTTCATGCTCAGCCGCCGCGGAAAGGATCTGGGTGAGTTCACTCTCAGAGTCCCCGGAAAGCAGAACGTCTTCAACGCTGCGGCAGCCATTGCTGCCGCTTCCGAGATCGGCGTCAGCGCCGACAGCGCCAGAGAAGGCCTGGACAGTTTCCGCGGAGCCGGGAGAAGGTTTGAGATGCTCGGCGAGTTCAAAGGCGTGACCGTTGCAGACGACTACGGCCATCACCCCAGGGAGTTATCCGTCACTCTGGATGCCGCCCTTGAGATGGGCTACGACCGCGTGATCGCGGTGTTCCAGCCTTTCACCTTCTCCAGGACAAAGCTCCTCCTCACCGATTTTGCAGACGCCCTCGCAAAGGCGGACGTTGTAGTGATGACCGCGATCATGGGTTCGAGGGAGAAGAACACTTACGGCATCTCGACCCAGGACCTCGCGGATCTCATTCCCGGTTCCGTATGGTTCGAGACTTTCGAGGAGGTGAGAGATCACGTCCTCAGCATCGCAAAGCCCGGAGACCTCATACTCACCATGGGCTGCGGAGATGTATACAAGTGCGCGCATATGATCCTTGAAAAAGGCAGCGAATAAATCAAACAAAGCAGATGTCCGGCTTCCCTGCCGGACATTTCGTTAAGGAGGAAAATCAATGAAATACCTTATCGTCGTAGACATGCAGAACGACTTCATCGACGGAGCTCTCGGTACTGCAGAAGCCCAGGAGATCCTGCCCGCTGTCGAGGAAAAGATCCGCGGATTCGACGGAACCGTCATCTATACCAGGGACACGCATGCCCCGGACTACATGGACACCCAGGAAGGCGCCAATCTCCCTGTCATCCACTGCGTTAAGGGAGAGGAAGGCTGGAGGCTTCCCCCTGTCCTTGACAGCCTGAGGGAAAAGACAGACAGCCCGGTATTCGACAAACCGACATTCGGCAGCGTTGATCTTGGCGAGTACATGCTGAGTCTGTACAAGCTGGGCAAGGTCGACAGCATCGAGCTCATCGGAGTATGCACGGATATATGCGTCATATCCAATGCACTGCTGCTCAAGGCGTTCATGCCTGAGGTCCCGATATCCGTAGACTCCTCCTGCTGCGCTGGAACCACCGTGCAGAACCACGACAACGCGCTGGCAGCAATGAAGATGTGCCAGATAGCCGTCAGATGATCCTTTCTCCCTCGGAGGATTGAAATGTATCTCAAAGATAACGCTTCCATCTATATGGGTCTCGCAGAAGGCGAAAGGGTCTGCCTGCCGCTAAGGATGGCCAACCGCCACGGCCTGATCTCCGGAGCCAGCGGCACCGGAAAGACCGTGTCCATGAAGGTGATGGCCGAGTCCTTTTCCGACGCCGGCGTCCCTGTGTTCCTCTGTGACATAAAAGGTGACGTCTCCGGTCTGGCTGCCCCGGGCGAGAAGACAGAAAACATGGAGGAACGCATCGACAGGTTCGGTCTCAGAGAGCTCTTCTCATACAGGTCATATCCTGTGACTTTCTGGGATGTGTACGGCGAGACCGGGCATCCCGTCCGCACTTCGGTGTCCGAGATGGGGCCCGACCTTCTCTCAAGGATCCTGGGACTCACTCCCGCGCAGCAGGCAGCGCTCAACGTGGTGTTCCAGATCGCGGATGACCGCGGGCTGATCCTGACTGACCTCAAGGACCTGAGGGCAGTCGTGGGCTACGTCAACCAGCACAAAGCGGACTACGTCGCCTCTTACGGCAACCTCGCCACTGTTACTCTCAACACCATAATCCGCTCTCTTCTCCCTCTGGAGACTCAAGGCGGCGACCTGTTCTTCGGGGAGCCTTCTCTCGACATCAATGACTGGATGCGCACCGACAGCGAAGGTCACGGGATGATCAACCTGCTGGACTGCACCAAGCTCTCCCTGAATCCCGTCCTGTATTCCACGATGCTCCTTTGGATGATGGCGGAACTCTACGAGAAACTGCCCGAGGTAGGAGATCCGGACAAGCCCAGACTCGTGTTCTTCTTCGACGAGGCTCACATGCTCTTCACTGACACCCCCAAGGTCCTCGTGCAGAAGATCGAGCAGGTCGTCAGGCTGATCCGCTCAAAGGGAGTCGGGATATACTTCGTGACCCAGAGCCCTTCGGATATCCCGGGAATAGTCCTTGCCCAGCTGAGCAACAGAGTACAGCACGCTCTCAGAGCCTATACGCCTGCAGAGCAGAAAGCGGTAAAGACTGCCGCTTCCACCATGCGCAGGAATCCTTCCTTTGATGCTGAGGAACGCATCTCACAGCTGGGAGTCGGTGAGGCCCTCATTTCTTTTCTGGACGAGAACGGCGTCCCCGATATCGTCAGAGATGCCGCGGTGGTCTGCCCCCAGAGCCTCATGGCACCTGCAGACAGAGATCAGATCGAAGCCTGTTTTGAAAAGGACGGCATGTCCAAGTACGACGATGCCGTCGACAACCGCTCCGCCTTTGAGGATCTGAATTACATGGCTGAAGTCGAAGCCGAGAAAGCCGCTCTGGAAGCCGAAAAGGCAAAGCTCGAAAAGGAAAAGGCGGAACTGGAGAAACAAAAGAAAAAAGAAGACGCTGCCGCCAGGAAAAAGACGGAGCGCCGCATCGCACAGATAGAAAGACAGATAATCAACACCGGATTCATGATCCTCCGGAGGGGCCTGTTCGGTTCCCGCAAAAAATAAAGACCGGCCATTTTAGTCAGAGAACGCCGGGAAGCCATCATCAAGCTTCCCGGCTGTTTCTTTGCCTTCAGTTTGTTTCCAGGACAGTGAACACTGTGACGAGATCCCCTTCATCCGTGACTGACACGAAAGAGGAGAGCCCTTTTTCTCTCACGATCTCCTCAGCCTTTCCGCTGAACTCGTAATAGGGTTTCCCGAGTTCGTCTCTCAGAAGCTCCACCTCTCTCATAGAGAACCCTCTGACTCCTGTACCGAGAGCTTTGGAGAAAGCCTCCTTCGCGGCAAACCCTGCGGCAAGTTTCTCCGGCTTGTCACGATAAAGATCCGTTTCTCGTTCTGAGAACACTCTTTTAAGGAACGACTCTCTCGAGCATGCCTTGCTCACTCTGGAGATCTCGGTCATGTCAACTCCGATTCCGTAGATCATGGCTTCTGTAATCCTCTTTTCTCGTTTCAAAAAAATCCGGGCCAGGCTTTATCTGAGATAATTGACTTTGGTGTAGTCGCGGGGCTTGGCGTCCGGTTTCTCGTCCGGGATGCCCACAGTGATGCCGAACAGCGGCTCGTATCCGTCCGGCAGATCCATCTCATCGATGAAACTCTTTCCCTCCTCGCTCCTGAGGAATCCCATTATCCCGCCGAGATAGCAGGTCCCGAGGCCGAGAGACTCTGCCGCAAGCACGATATGCTCCGCGAGGAAGCAGGCATTTACGTCGGACCCCGCTGCTGAGATGAAGAGAACCGTCGGTGCCCCGAAAGCGACGCTGAAGCCGGACTGTGAGAACCTGTTCTTTATAGCCTGCGGCAGATCTTTATCTGCCAGCACGTGCTCCCTGTTCGCCGCGGACAACTTGTCCAGAAAATCCTTGGACTGGACCACCGTTATGTGCCAGTTCTGACTGTTGCCGCCGCTCGGTGCGAGGAATCCGCATTCCAGCAGAGTCTGAAGCTGTTCCTCCGTTATCTGCTCCTGCCTGTACTTCCTGATGCTGCGTCTTTCTCTGATTATCCTTGTGAGCTCATTGTCTATCATTTCCGTTTTCCCCCTTATGATCATTTTCTGTATTAATAGTACCACCTCGCCGCATCCTCCCGCAAAAGTCTATGCCGCCTGTCCGCGGGACTTGCCTGTCGCCGTTCGGCGTGATATGATTAGTTCTCGGAAAACAAACGCAAGGATCAGGATCCAGTAAGCGCAGGACCTGCGGCACAGAGACGCGTGCAAAGCTGAGAGCACACGAAAACAGATGCGCTGAATTTCACCTGTGAGCGGCTCCCTGAAACCACAGTAGGGGAAGACGGTCGTGCCCGTTACAGCACAAAAGAGTGTCGGCTCTTCAAAAGTCGGAATACGGGTGGTACCGCGAGGCACTTTTGCTTCGTCCCGTTGCAGGGACGGGCTTTTTTTATGCATATCATTTTTTCAGAGGGATATAGAAATGGCGATCAAAGAAAATCTTGACAGGATCCGCGATGAGGCTCTGTCCGCTATACGAAATGCGGATGCCGAATCCGTGATCGAGGATCTGCGCGTCAGGTATCTCGGCAAGAAGGGCGAGCTGACTGCGATCCTCAAGCAGATGGGAACACTTCCACCGGAGGAGCGTCCTCTCATGGGACAGCTTTCCAACGACGTGAGAAAGGACATCGAGGCACTTATCGCGGAGCGCTCCGCTGATCTGAGACAGAAGGCTCAGGAACTGCGCTTCAAAGCTGAGGCTCTCGATGTGACCCTGCCGGGCACTGATCCTCACATCGGCTCCAGACATCCTCTGGAGAAGGTGTTGGACGACATCAAGGAGATCTTCCTCGGAATGGGCTTCAATGTAGCGGAAGGGCCGGAAGTCGAATTCGACCATTACTGCTTTGAGATGCTCAACATGCCCAAGCACCATCCCGCGCGCGATACACAGGACACCTTCTATATCAATGACAACGTCCTTCTGCGCACACAGACTTCTTCTGTCCAGATCAGGACTATGCTTGCTCAGAAGCCTCCCATCAGGATCATCTCACCCGGACGCGTCTACAGGGTGGACACGGTCGATGCGACCCACTCCCCGATCTTCCACCAGATCGAGGGACTCGTCGTGGACAAGGGCATCACGATGGCCGACCTCAAAGGAACTCTCGCTGAGTTCATAAGGAAGCTGTACGGCGCCGACATAAAGGTCAGGTTCCGTCCCCACCACTTCCCCTACACAGAGCCTTCTGCCGAAATGGACATGGAGTGCTTCCGCTGCCACGGAGAGGGCTGCTCCCTCTGCAAGGGCGAAGGTTACATCGAGATCCTCGGATGCGGCATGGTCCGTCCCGAAGTCCTTGAGGGATGCGGGATAGATCCTTCCGTATACTCCGGATTCGCATTCGGCGTCGGAGCCGACCGCATCACCATGATGCGCTACGGAATCAATGACCTGCGCGTGCTGTTCGAGAACGACATGCGCTTCCTGCAGCAGTTATAAGGAGGACGAGAGAATGAATGCTCCTGTATCCTGGATAAAAGAATATACGGACCTTGAAGGCGTCTCGGTCAAGGAACTGTGCGACGCCCTCACGATGTCCGGAAGCAAGGTAGAGCGATGGACCTGTGAGGCTGACGACATCAGCAATGTCGTCGTCGGAGAAGTCACGGAGATGCACAGGCATCCCGACTCCGATCATCTCTGGGTCTGCACGGTCAACTGCGGCGGCGAAAGGCCTCTTCAGATCGTCACCGGCGCCCAGAACGTCAGTGTCGGCGATAAGGTCCCCTGCGCTCTTGACGGAGCTGTCCTTCCCGGCGGGAAGACCATAAACAGCGGAAAGCTCCGCGGCGAAGTCAGCGAAGGCATGATGTGCTCTCTCGGAGAGCTCGGTCTGACGGTCCACGACTTCCCGGAATGTATCGAGGACGGCATCGCTATCCTCGATCCCTCATCGGTGCCCGGCGAGGATATCTGCAGGGTGCTCGGTCTGGATGATACCAGCATCGAGTTTGAGATAACTTCGAACCGGCCTGACTGCATGTGCGTATCCGGTCTCGGGCGCGAGGCTGCAGCCACGTTCCGCAAGCCGTTCCGCTTCCCTGTACCTGAGGTGCACAATGCTGCAGGTTCCATCAACGGCATGCTCAGCGTCAGGAACGAGACTCCGGAAAACTGTCTCAGATATACGGCAGCAATAGTCAGGAACGTCAGGGTAAAGCCGTCCCCCATGTGGATGAGGCAGCGCCTGAGGCTCTGCGGAGTCCGTCCCATAA
>JAFZZV010000196.1 GCA_017828855.1 Oscillospiraceae bacterium
GAACAGTGCCATCAGATCACCTCAGTATTTCGTTCGCAATAAAGTATGGCACATTTCAACTTCCAAATCAATCTCTTTTGAGTTTCAGCGACATCAGGACTGGTGTAGTCGGGAACAGGCAGCCCTGAGGCTGCCTGTTCCGATGTTTGGTGTTTATTTGGATGAATATGGATGCTCCTTGTGCCAGTCGATGCTCCAGTCCACGATAAACTTGATGACCGGATTCCTCTCAGTTCTCATGTGCACTGTGTCGCCGAAGTACATCTCATAAGGCTCCTCCAGCGTGTATGGTCTCCACTCGGGCATCGGAGTGCCGTCATTGTCAAGACCGTTGGGATCGCCGTTCTTCGCGAAGTTGGTCCAGTAGTTGCACATCTTCCTTGCCAGGTCGTAGTGCTTGCCCTGGAACGGTCTCCAGCATTTTGCCAGCGTCTCAAACACGAACCACAGGTCGCTGGAATGGAACGCTCCGGCATTATCTCCGGGCATCTCACCATCAAAGGTGTATCCGTAGATCGGGTCATTGCCCATCCTGGCATTGTATTCCTCCCAGATGGCGCTTCCGACTTCCTGCATCGGCACGCAGGCGAGATCCATCGAGTGCTCGAAATCGCCCTTGTCATACTCTATCAGGCTCAGGAACTCATCCGCCCTGTCCTCGTAGCGGTCTTCGGCATATTTCTTCAGGCTGTCCATATCCTTTACACCGAACGGCGGCCAGCGGAAGTCATTGGTGGTATGTCCCGCTATGACCGGGACCATCTGTCGCTCGTTCTTGAGCTGCGCCTCAGTCCAGTCGGTGTCCAGGAACCACCCGTCAGTGAAGTGGGTGAACGGGAACCTGGGTGAATCGGGCAGCCTCATAAACTCCAGTGCCTTCTTCATCAGCTCTTCCGCGGGTATCTCCCTCATTTCCGCGAGGTTTGCGCATCCAAGGAACTTCTGGAATTTGACTCCGATCTCCTCCTGCTGCTCGCGGGTGTTGTTCGGTCTGCTCTTCCCTTCGCGGATGCCGCCGCCGGACATGACGATGCACCTGTTGAACAGCCCTACCGATCTCTTGGAGACCAGGTGCGCGAGTATGCTCCCCGCGCCTGCCGACTGTCCGAAAACCGTGACATTGTCCGGATCTCCTCCGAACGCGGCTATGTTCTTCTTCACCCACTGGAACGCCGCCCTCTGGTCCAGGAATCCGAAGTTTCCTACAGGTCCGTCGGGATCCTCTGCCGTCAGCTCCGGATGTGCCAGCCATGCGAATACATTGAGCCTGTACGCGATGGAAACGAGGATGACTCCCCTTCGAGCTATGCGCTCACCGTCGAACTCCATCTCTGCGGTGTATCCGTTGTTGAACGCGCCGCCATAGATCCAGATCATAACAGGCAGTTTCTCGTCAGCCGACTTAGCGGGAGTCCATACGTTGAGGTAAAGGCTGTCCTCGCTGATCGGGATATCGGAATCGACGTGCCATTCCTTGGTATAGATATCGTTGGGATCGAGTCCCGGGGTCTCCTGCATGGATATAGGTGCGAACCTTGCGCAGTCCCTCACGCCTTCCCAGTCCTTCGCGGGCTGCGGAGCCTTCCAGCGTAGCGGTCCGACCGGAGGCGCAGCATAGGGTATCCCCTTGAAAGCCGTGATCCTGGGATCAGCGGCAGGTATTCCGAGAAGCCTTCCGTTCTCAACTGTTACTTCTCTGAGCATATCTTATCTCCTTTTCTTTAACGTGTTCCGGCCGGCCATCCTTATCAGGATGCCCGGCCGCTGTCTGTTTCTGATCAGTCTTCCGGATAGAGTCCCTTGGGAATGCGTGTAGTCATCCACTTCTTGATCTCGTCGTCCGGATGTCCTATCGCGACTATGAATCCGCCGAGTTCCTGTGTTCCGGCGTTGCGCACGTTGTGCCTCCAGATATTGAGGCCGCAATCGTATACCAGGAACTCATAGAGATCCTTGTAGAAGATGTCCAGCTCGGTCCAGGTCATTCCGCCGAGGCCGTTGAGGCTCAGCACGATGTCCTCTCCGGAGGCTACCGGCATGTCATCCAGAAGGATCTTGGCGATCATCTGGGCGAGCTCGCGGCTACGGGGCAGCTTGATGCGGTTCCCGCTTGATTCGCCGTGCATGCCGATACCCATCTCGATCTCGTCTTCCGGCATGTCCCCCATGATCAGGAGCCCAGATGTCGGGTGGATGGCAGGTCTGATGCCCACCCCGAAGGACCTCTGGCGCGAGTTGCACTTATCGGCCATGCGGAGGATCTCCTGTATGCTCTCGCCGCACTCGGCCATGATACCGGTGCAGTTGAGCCCGCCGCCCATGGAACGGCGCTCGGTCTCCCTCTCCTTTGGAGCTGATCCGACGTCATTGTATCCGCTGTACTGATAAATCTCGGTCATGCCGTGAGCTTCGCAGAGCTGCTTGCAGAGCTTGGCGTTCAGGACGTCGCCCGCGTGATGGGGGACGTTCATGAAGATCGGGCTTCCGTCGTAGATCTCCTGGATGCCGCGGAACAGCTGCATCCCGGACGGCGCCGCGAATATGTCTCCACGGACCGAACAGTCGGATCCGCCGGGTCTGCACATCACTCCGGGAGGGCCCTCATGCCCTGCTCCGCCGCCTCCGGCGATCTTGACCAGTCCCTTCGGCTTCTTGTATTTGTCGCTTCTGACAGTGATCCTCGTTCCGGGGATCACCCTGCTGTACTTGTCTGCATCCGGCTGAGCCATAAGTCTGGCACCGGCCATCGACTCATCAACGATCGTGTCGATATCGTTGTACAGTTTCTTGATAAACAAAGAAATCCACTCCTTTCCATTTGGCTATAATTACTAAATTAACATTACCACATGAGAAAAGAATAGGAAATAACAATCATGTGATATATTACAATGCTGACTGTCTATTCGGTTATTTTCTTCATCTTCAGACATACATTCATATCCCAGGAGCCATGATCCTTGCTGTCTGACAGCTTTAAACGGAAAAACGGTCCCGGTACATAAAACCCGGAACCGTTCCTATTCTGATAACCGAAAATGCCCACTACACTTCAGGCAGGATAATATCACCGTTATCATCAACAAAGATCTCACCGCCAGATTCAGGATCTGAAACACCGGCTTCAGGATCTGTTGTAACACTCTCTGTCTCCGGCGAAGAAGCCGGTGAACTGTTACCGTTCCCATCAGAAGGTGGCACTTGTTGTTCCTCCGGGATTTCCCCGTCGTTATTATGTACTATCTCCCGTTCTGTAACACATCCTTAGTACATGGGCATTATGGAACAACAGCAACAAAATCGACTTGAAATCTACATTAATGTCTATTATAACCTTGCCAATGTCCTAGTCACCTTATTATAAGAAGTCTGCTCCATGACGTCCTCACTCGTTATTATCCTGTGCATTTCCCTATATGCACAGAAATACCGGAGAACGCTTGCGCAGAAGTGTCCTCCGGCTTCGTTTATAGTTGTTTCATGCTGTCAGTGGATCACTCTGACCCTGATAACACCCTTTATCGCCTCTATCTCCGAGACCGTCCCGTCAGTGATGTCTCCGGAAATATCGACCATGGTATAAGCGACTGCGTTTCTGGATTTATTCGTCATATTCTCAATGTTTGCCCCTTCGGATGAGAGCACAGACGTTATGCCAGATATGACATCAGGTATGTTCTCATTGAGTACACAGATCCTGGTGTTCCCGCTGCGCTGCATTGAGACAGTCGGGAAGTTCACGCTGTTTCTGATATTGCCGTTCTCAAGGAAATCTGTCATCTCATCGACAGCCATTACGGCGCAGTTGTCCTCTGCTTCCTCGGTGGAAGCCCCGAGATGAGGGATCGCGACGACTCCCTCCGTCCTGACGATCTCGTCGGTGGGGAAATCGGTCACGTACGAGCTGACCTTTCCTGATGCGAGAGCTTCCTTCAGGTCTTCTGTGTTCACCAGATCGGCTCTGGAGAAGTTGATGATCCTGACTCCGTCCTTCATCATGGCAATCGTCTCGCCGCAGATCATCTCCGCAGTCTGGGGAGTTGCCGGGACATGCAGGGTTATGTAATCGGAATCCCTGTAGATCTCCTCATAGGACGCGGCATGCTTTACATGGTGGCTCAGCACCCAGGCTGCGTCCACTGACAGGTACGGATCGTATCCGATGACGTTCATACCCAGATGGACGGCAGTGTTGGCGACCATTCCCCCAACGGCGCCGAGCCCGATCACTCCGAGAGTCTTTCCCATGATTTCGGTCCCCGCGAAACGGCTCTTCTCCTTTTCGACCTCCGCAGCGACATCGCTCTGCAGAGTATTTACCCAGTCGGCTCCCTGCATTATCTTTCTGGAAGCCAGCATAAGCGCGCAGATAACTATCTCCTTTACGCCGTTGGCGTTGGCTCCGGGAGTGTTAAAGACCACTATGCCCTTCTCCGTACAGCTCTCAACGGGTATGTTGTTTACACCGGCTCCCGCTCTCGCGATCGCTTTAAGAGACGGGCTGAGATCCAGGTCGTGCAGCCGCGCGCTTCTGACGAGGATACCGTCAGGATCCGCAACTGAATCCGACACCTCATAGGCAACGGGGAACCTCTTCGTGCCTACTTCCGCTATCTTATTGTAAAGTCTGATCTTCATCGGCCTTCTCCCCGTTCAGTTCCTGGAATTGGATGCCGCGAATTCCTTCATGAACGCGACAAGTTTTTCCACTCCTTCATACGGCATGGCGTTGTAGATGGATGCCCTCATCCCGCCGACGGACCTGTGTCCCTTGAGGTTCTTGAGCCCGGCGGCTGATGCCTCCTCGGCGAACTTCTTGTCCAGATCGGCATCGCCGGTCACAAAAGTGACGTTCATCATGGATCTTGATCCCGGTCTTGCAGTGGCAGTGTAGTAATCCTGGCTGTCAAGATAGTCATAGAGCAGCGAAGCCTTCTTGATGTTCCTGTCCCTCATCGCCTCCAGGCCGCCCATCTCGAGGATCCAACGGAACACCAGTCCCGCCATGTAGATCGTAAAACACGGCGGAGTATTGTACATGGATCCGTTGTCCGCCGCGACCTTCCAGTCCAGCATGGTGGGCGTCTTCTCGTCCGATTTTCCGAGCAGGTCCTCCCTCACTATCACTATCGCCATGCCTGCCGGCGCGACGTTCTTCTGGACGCCGGCGTATATCACGCCGAAGCTGCTCACGTCCACAGGCTCAGAAGCTATACATGAGGACATGTCCGCTACAAGCGGCACTCTTCCTGTCTTCGGAACATACGGGTACTTCGTGCCGTATATCGTGTTGTTGAAACAGATGTGGAGATAGGATGCGTCCTGATCCACCATATCCTCCGTGATCGCGGGAACATGATCGAAGTTGTCGTCCTTTGTCGTGGCGATGCACTTGCTGTAGAAACCGAGTTTCTGGGCTTCCTTGTATGCCTTGTCGGCGAAATTTCCGGAGACGGCGTACAGCACTTTTCTGGAAGGAGCCAATCCCGCAAGGTTGAGCGGCACGCAGGCGAACTGCGTGGAAGCCCCGCCCTGCATGAACAGGATCTTATAGTTATCCGGGACCGCGAGAAGCATTCTCAGATCCCTCTCTGTCTGCTCCATTATCTCCTCGAACTCGGGAGACCTGTGGCTCATCTCCATGACGGACATTCCGGACGATCCGTGACAGGTCATCTCCTGAGCCGCTTTCTGCAGAACGGGAAGCGGAAGCATTGAAGGGCCGGCTGAAAAATTGAATACTCTTTCCATCTGTTTCTCCTTAATCCGATAAATAGTGCGGTGCGCCTTTTCAGCGTATCTTTCTGCACTCCATGTAATATCGTTTCTCTCTTGCCTCTCCCATAGAGAAGGTCTTCCTCGGCAGATGCCCGCCGGCTCTTATGCCGGGGAACAGCGAGTACTTGTCCAGAGCGCAGAGCAATATGCCGACGGCTCCGTCTGAACTGCTCAGTTCTCTGAGGTCGGCGTCGCCGTGTATGTAATCCAGGACTATTCCGTCCCGGGATGCCGTGAAATCATCCAGGAACTCCTGCAGGACAGAAACGGGCAGCCTCTGCCCCCGGTTCTCTACAGCAAACGCGAGTTCCTCCTTCCCGCTGACGAATCTTAGATCCCCTCCCCCTGCGAGATCCATGCCCCTTTCCTTCAGGAAAACGCGGAAGCTTTCAGTTATCTCATTCAGATCCGTTCCCTTGACCAGCCTGTGGACCGGCTCGAATCTGAGCGCGTCCGAGTGAAGGTTCACCAGTTCCACCAGCGCGTATCTCGCTGGATCATTCTTCGCTTCATCTGCGCTGAGCCCCGCCTTTCTCTGCTCCCAGTACCTCTTGGCTGACGCCAGGGAGTGGTTTCC
>JAFZZV010000197.1 GCA_017828855.1 Oscillospiraceae bacterium
GGATGATTAGCTCAGCTGGCAGAGCACCTGACTCTTAATCAGGGTGTCCAGGGTTCGAGCCCCTGATCATCCACCAACCAAATCCGCAACCACCTGCAAACACTGAGGTTGCGGATTTTTCATTTCTTCGGAAACTGCCGGTTTTTGCATTCTTCCCACAAAACTTCCCACAAGTTTGTGGGAAGCCTTGTTTCCGGTAATAACTGAATCGTTCTCAGCCAAGGCTTTTCTCAAGCAGGTCCACCGCTGTTTTACGGGTCTTTTCGTTCGGATGCACGTAGGTATTCAGCGTGATACCTATGTCGGAATGCCCCATCAGTAGCTGCACATCCTTGTAATTCGCTCCACTGGCGATCATATTTGATCCGTAAGTGTGGCGAAGACCGTGCATGTGGAACCATGTTATCCCCAGATTCGTCTGAACCAGTTTGTTGCAGTTCTTGAGAGTCTGTGGAGTGACCAGTTCTCCGTCAGCCTTCCTGCAGACGAACTCGAGCGGCACCAAACTTTTTCCGTTCTCTGCTTCACGCAGGAGCTTGCCGTGTCCTACCCTGCTGCCGATTATCCCGGTATCAGTATGGATATCCGTAAACACTATGTTATGTGGTCTGCCCTTTATGCTCTGAGTCTGACAATAATGCTTCTGGTAAAGCTTCCCATACAGCGTCCTGTCACGCTCCTGCAGAGCTTTAGCTTCTATGAGGATGTTCGCAAGCGTTTCCCCGAAATCTACGATCCTCTGCTTGCCGTTCTTTGGCACTTTCAGTTCCCAGCACTTTGTTCCGGTATCCTTGAACATCGACCGCCTGACAACAAGCCGTCTGCCCGGTATGTCGATATCGTCCCAGCAGAGCCCGGCCAACTCACCTGCACGGAGACCCGTGTAATAGGATATCTGTACCGGCAGGATCATATACCTGTAATCATCTCCATAGCTGTTCTTATGAGTGCCGAGGAATTCAACGATCTGCTTGTACTCATCATGCGTGATGATCTCGAGCTTCTCATCCTCGTCGCCGAAGATATTGGCCTCTTCAGGCTTCTTGCGCTTCTTCACGTGCTGCATAGGACTCGACTTGAGGTATTCTTTCGGATAGACGGCATATTTGAAGATCCCGTTCAGCACCACGAATTCCTCTTTCATAGTGCTGTCAGAGTACGCATGTTTGATCTCCCTGCCGTTCTCATCGTATTCCCCGAAGTATTTCTCATCGACATATGCCTGCAGGGCTTCGACGGTCACCTCTTTGAGCTTCATCTTGCCAATGCTGTGAGCCCTTATGTGATCCATCACATTGCGGTAACTGTCGATCGTCGTTGTAGCTCGGCTGCTCGGCTCGATCTCTGTGCGGAACCACTCGTCCATAAGCTCGCTTACCGTGATGTCGCCCGGATCGAGTATCTTGCCAAGCTCGTTATACTCCTCGATAGCCTTCTTCAGCATAGCCTCGGTCTCACGCTTCGACCTAGTGCCGGCAAACTCATGCATCTTCATCGTGCCGTCCGGCTCTTCCATCCTGAATCTGTAGTAGTAATTGTTTCCTTTCTTTCTAACGCTTCCTTCCTGATAAGATATTTTATGTTTCAAAAGATCCTCCTTTTCCGGCAGAACCTTTTGTGGGTAAAGATATAAATTGCTTAGAGGTATATCGTTCTCACGGCCGGTACTGCCTTGTTATATATTGTAGAGTTTTAATATCGCTTTCATGTGGTTCTGCGAAGCCACTGGGTCTTTCACATAGTTGCGCAGAGTTTCGCTTATATCATAAAAAGTGCTAACAGTGTGCATGATCTCGCGTTGGAACATCATGGAGCTGAAGTCCTCCAGTGACTCCCCCATCAGCTTCGCAAATGTCTCGTTCTCCTTGTTCCCGTCAAAATCGAATCTGTGGCAGGCTTTGGTGAACGAATCTGCAAATTCCAGATATTCTGCCAGAACGACCAGAAGCATATTCTCCGCAAACTCATTATCTGACGATGCTATGCCAAGCGGGACAGTTCCCTGTATCTTCTCCATGAGATCACGTATCAGCAGCGATCTTTTATCGGTGATCTCCGTATTGTATTCATCGGTCTCGCCTCTGAGGTATTCGGGTGTCACATGGAGAGCATTGGCCAGGCCTTCGATGACCAGGCGTTTTGTATTGTCTATGGTCCCCTTCTCATATCTCATGATAGTGGACTTGTTCACATCCAGCTTTTCTGCCAGATAGTCCATGGTGAGCCCGAGCTCTTTGCGCCTTGCCTTTGCACGGCTTCCGATCGTTCTGCGAAGTTCTGTATCGTTCATGATATGCACCCCTCTATGAATCACCTGCGATCCGGTCGCAGATTTTTTGATTACTGAATATCTTTCACGTACAATATACCATTTTTGCAAAATATATGCAATATGCAATTTATTATTATTTTTTGTAGTTGCTTTTTGCTTGACATTATTTCTGAATGTGGTATTATATGGATGCAGAAAAGTTGCATATCGCAACCCGACAGAAAGAGCATCAATTGCAGAAAGGAGGTAACTATGACAGAAAAGATCGCAATGACGGTTGAGGAAGCAGCGGATTTCACCGGTATCGGCAGAAATACACTGAGACAGCTCATAAGCTGGAAAACAATGCCCACGATCAAGGTCGGGCGCAAAGTCCTCATAAGGACACAGGACCTTGACAGATTCCTCGAACTCAACCGCAACACGGACTTGAGGAATCAGGCGGAAGTGATCCCTCTCACGGGATACGTAAACTAAAAAGCGGCCCATCACGGGAGCCGCAGATGTAACGGGATATCCGGCAGGAGCCTCGATATACCTCTAAGCAACACAAGTATATCACATGGCTCCTCCGGATGAATAAGAAATTTTTCAAAAGGAGACCATTTTATGACAGAACTCAAAGGAACCAAGATCATCGCCATAGATCACGGCTATGGCAACATTAAGACCGCAAACACCGTGACACCAACAGCTATCACAGCTTATGACAGCCTGCCTGTCTTTACCGGGAACATACTGGAATACGAAGGCAAATGGTACAGGATAGGCGAAGGCCATAAGGAATTCACAGCTGACAAGGCGATAGACGAAGACTACTACCTTCTGACTCTTATGGCTATAGCCAGGGAGCTCAATCAGGAGCACATCACAGAAGCTGATGTGCATATCGCATGCGGCCTGCCGCTCAGGTGGGTAAGTACTCAGAGGGAGACCTTCAGGGAATACCTTCTCCGTAAGAAGAGCGTCAGATACAGATTCAACAACACCGAATACCGCATCAGGATCACAGGCTGCACGGTCTTTCCTCAGGGCTATCCGGCGATAGTCAGGAACATCGATCAGTACCGCGGGGTCCATATGGTAGCGGACATCGGCAACGGCACGATGAACATCATGTATATCGTTGACAAGAAGCCGCAGGAGTCCCGCTGCTGGACGGAGAAGCTTGGCGTCAACCAGTGCATGATCAAGGCAAGGAATGCAGTGATGGACAAATACGCCGTAAATATCGACGAATCCTTAGTCGAACGGATCCTGAGGTTCGGCACAGCTGACATCAGTGAGAAGTTCATAGAGGTCATACGCAGCGTCGCGGAAGAGTATGTAGAAAACATATTCGCTGCGCTTCGCAAATACGAGTATGACCCGGATCTTGTAAGGCTTCACATAGTCGGAGGCGGAGCCTGCCTTGTGGAGAACTTCGGCAAATATGATTCTGACAGAGTCGAGATCAACGGAGACATATGCGCAACTGCAAAGGGCTATGAGTATCTGGCCTATCAGATGCTCAGAAAGGGGAATTGATGGAAGATAACACAAGGAAACTCCCCGTACGTTTCAATCTGGATAAGCCGGATCAGAAGAGAGCCTGGGAATATCTGCAGACGATGGACAGAAATATATTCACTTCCTGGAATCATGTGATCCATCTCGCGCTGCTGGACTACTTTGAACGTTATTACAGGATCCAGGAAGATCCATATCTGGAAACACGCGAACGCGAGGAAAGATTCATACAGCAGATAGTAGACGGCGTCTGTGAATCTCTGAAGCAGACTTTGCCGCTGTTCCTGACAGGCTGCATGGCAGGTTTATCCACCGTGCAGCCAACGCCGGTTCCTTCGGTACAGACGTCGGTGGCAGCGCCACTCTCCTCTGAAGAGACGGACGAGCCTGAGCCCGAGGGCATCGACTGGGATTTCCTCGGCTCATGATCTTCTCTGCCTGTGATCAGCGTAGCTGAGAAAAGCGAGGGCCGGTATCACATCACAGCTTATCTGATGCCGGCCGGATATCTGAAAACAGCGCGATATATATCAAAGGATGAACGGATACGCTGTTTCGCGGCAGATGATATCACAAAAGATGAAAAGTCATATCACTTTAGTGACAACAGCAGTAAAGATCGCGGGCAGACCTACAGAAGCGCAGCAAATGCACTAAAAGCTATGCCTGACGCGAGGCGCATAAGCAGTAAACGTGCTCAGCCGGGCAGCTACTGCATATGAAATCAATTGAGGAAAACTGCCGTATGGGGTCTGATGAGTTGGAACAAGCACTGCATACCTGCTCCTACCGGCCGGAATGCGGCCGCCGTGGATTGCATCCTCGCTTCGCTTCGGGCAATCCTGGCAAATGACTTTCCATGACTCTGCCAGCGCTATCGCTCGGCAGTCGTCAGGAC